>JAUTXJ010000019.1 GCA_030838075.1 Acidobacteriaceae bacterium | reverse complement strand
AGCTTCACGTCCACGGATGCAGACGCCTATCGCAAGATGATGCACGATGTCGATGATCTGCATGTCGGAGGATTTATCAACATCACGCAGATGTCGCCGCTCGGGATTATTAAGAGTCAGGCGTACCCCACGGCGGTGCTGACGAATCAACTTCAGGCGCGTTCCAAATTGCCTTTGCTGATCGGAGCGGACTTCGAGCGGGGCTCGGCCATGCGCCTCGACGAAGGCACCTCTTTCCCGACGGCGATGGCTCTGGCTGCGGCGGGCAACCCTGCCGATGCTTACACGATGGGCAAAATCACTGCGCTGGAAGCCCGGGCCGTTGGCATTCACTGGATTTATGCACCGGTTTCCGACGTGAACAACAATCCGGGCAATCCCATTATCAATACGCGCTCATTTGGCGAAGATCCGCAGCGCGTGGCTGAGTACGTTGCAGCGTTTGTGCGCGGCGTGCAAGAGAACGGCGGCCTGGCCACCGCCAAACATTTTCCAGGGCATGGTGATACTGCGGCCGACTCCCACATCGATCTTCCCGTCATTCGCGCCGACAAAAACCGGTTGGAGAATTTGGAACTGATTCCCTTTCGCTCCGCGATTTCCGCCGGCGTTGGCAGCATCATGACCGGCCATCTTTCCATTCCCGCGCTGGAGCCCGATCCGAACACACCGGCAACACTTTCCAACAATGTCTTGACTGGACTTTTGCGTGATGAACTTCATTTTGAAGGCCTGGTCATAACCGATGCCATGGATATGGGTGGCATCACTACGCGTTATGCTCCGGGCGAAGCGGCCGTGCGCGCGTTTCTTGCGGGGGCTGATGCGCTACTGATGTCGCCGGTTCCCGATGCGGCATTTGAAGCGCTGCAGGCCGCGGTGAAATCAGGCCGCATTTCGCACGAGCGACTTGACGCATCGGTGCGGCGTATTTTGCAAGCCAAAGCGCGGCTGGAACTCAACAAGAACAAGCTGGTCGATCTGAACGCCATCAACGAAAAGTTTGGACGCGCGCCGTGGCAAAAAGAAGCGCAAGACATTTCCGACCGGGGCGTTACGCTGCTGCGTGATACCGCGAATCGATTGCCGTTGAGCACCGCCAAACCGTCGCGCGCGCTGCTACTGGCATTTTATGCTGACCCGGAGCCGTATCCTGGCGAAGACCTTGAACGTGAATTGCGGACGCACTTTGATTCGGTGACCACGTTGCGCGCCGATACGCGCTTTGTGAAAGCCGATACTTTGAAGTTGCCGCCGGCGGATTCCTACGACGTCGTAATCCTCGGGTTGTTTGTGCGTGTCAGCGATCGCAAAGGGGACGTCGATATTCCCGCGGAGCAGGCAGCGTTTGCGGCTCAGGTTTTTAAAGTTGGCAAGCCGGTGATTGCCGTTGGTTTTGGCAGCCCGTACCTGATCGAAAATTTTCCGCAAGCGGAAACCTGGCTAGCCGCGTTTGGCATCAGCGATGTGGCGCAAATTTCCGTGGCTCGCGCGCTGTTTGCGGAAATTCCCGTGCGCGGGCATCTACCGGTCACGATTCCGGGAATCGCGCTTAAAGCAGGCTTCGGCGTTTCACGCCCTGCTGATTCCGGTACAGTTCAACCGATAGACGCAGCTGCCGACAAGGAATTGCAACCTGCGCACCGGGTGATCGAAAAGTCTATCGCTGACAAGGCTTTTCCCGGCGCCACACTCGCGATTGGCTACCATGGCAAAGTTTCCATTCATGCATTCGGCAAGCTTAGTTACGATGCGCAGGCGCCGGCGGTCGGGGAACAAACCAAATACGACATCGCGTCACTCACCAAAGTAGTAGCGACCACAACACTCGTTGCCAAACTGGTGGAAGGCGATTTTCCGGTCGGGCTGGATCTGGATGCCAAGGTGGAACGGTATCTCCCGGAATGGGGCGCGACGCCGGGGCAGAAAGAATGGCGCAGCAGAGTTACCGTGCGGCATTTGCTCACGCACACTTCGGGGTTGCCTCCGTTTAAGGAATATTGGCGCACCTCCCAAGGTAAGCAAGATACTTTGAGCAGAATTTTTGCAGAGCCGCTGGATTACGAGCCGGGGACGAAAGAAGTTTATTCCGACCTCGGCATTATTTTAATGGGCGAAATTATCGAGCGCCTTACTGGGCGCACTCTCGACGATCTGGCCAAGAGTTACATTTTCGATCCGCTGGGAATGTCTAACACTATGTTCCGGCCGGCGAAGAAACTCTGGCCGCAAATCGCGCCGACGGAAATCGATAACAATTTGCGGCATCGGCTGGTGCAAGGAGAAGTGCACGACGAAAATGCTTTTGCGGTCGGCGGCGTTGCGGGCCACGCCGGGCTGTTCAGTACCGCGCCCGATCTTGCGGCATTTTGTCAGATGCTGTTAAACGGTGGCAGCTATGCGCACCACCGCATTTTGCGCCGCGCCACTGTCGCGCAGTTTACAGCGCCGCAGCAGCTTTCTAGCGGTACGCGTACGCTTGGCTGGGCTGTACCTACCGAAGGCGGCTCCAGCGGGCATTTTTTCTCGGCACATAGTTTTGGGCACACCGGATTTACGGGAACTTCCATCTGGATTGACCCGGACCGCGAACTTTTCGTTGTGCTGCTCACCAATCGCGTTAATCCCACGCGTGATAATCAAAAAATGGCGCAGGTTCGCCCGGCGCTTCATGACGCGGTCATGGAGTCGTTGGGACTTGCCGAGCCCGCTCACGCTTCCCGATAGACATACACTCCTGCCAGCGAGTCTTGCGTGGTGTTTTTCTCTTTGTTGCTCCCGGATGATGATGCGCTACGCGGAAAAAACGCCTTGCTCTAAATCACGGGTGGCTTGCTGGAGGTCGGCGGGCTTGCCCAAGTCGCGCCAATAGTAGTCATCGGCGCGGAACGCCATAATTTTTTCTCCGCGGCCCGTCAGGCGCAGATAGCAATCAATGATGGAGAAAACGCCTTCTTCCTTCATCAAGTTTAATAAACGTGGAGAAATGACATGGATGCCGGAAAAGGCCAGCGCCTCCGGTTTTGGCGCGGCTCGAACAATTTCTGGCTTCGCTTCGCGCCCAACTCGCCGGCCGCACAGCTGAAGCTGCTCATCAAATAGCAACAGGCGGCTCGATTCACGTTGTTGCACAGCAAGCGTGGCGAGGGCTTGATTGTCCCGATGAAACTGCACCATGCGCTGAAGGTCGATAGTACTGACGACGTCCACGTTATGGAGAATAAACGGCTCGTCTTTCTCCTTGACGGCCGAATCGGAATGGTCGAGGAAGAACCACCCCGCCTTTTTCAGACCGCCGCCGGTATCGAGCAACACTTCCTCACGTGACACTTCAATGTGCATGCCGAAATTTTTGTGCTCCGCAAGAAAGGCGATCACTTTGTCGGCAAAGTGGTGCACGTTGACGATCACGTCGTGAATTCCAAAAGCACGCAGGCGAGCCAGGGTAATTTCTAGCAGCGTGCGCCCGCCAACTTCGACTAGCGCTTTTGGGCGATCATCGGTGAGAGGCCGTAAGCGTGTACCGAGCCCGGCAGCGAGCACCATGGCCTTCATCGCGAGGCGCTCACCGCGTGGATTTTGACGGACTGGATTTCAGCGAGAGGACTGCATCGCCACGTCTGTGTTGCGAGGCGCTTCATTTGCCCATCTTCTCGAGTTGCAGATGGCGCACCGCAACTTCCACGCCGTTCCTGGCACGAAAATGTTTTGCCAATTGTTCCGCAAGATAAATCGAACGGTGTTGCCCACCGGTGCAGCCGAAAGAAACCATCAGGTTTTTGAATCCCCGCTCGCGGTAACTGGCGACGCTGGCGTCGACTAAAGACATCACGCTAGCGAGAAATTGATGCACGCTTTCCTGTTGATTGAGATATTCGATTACCGGAGTGTCTTTGCCCGTGAGCGCCTTGAAACGCTCTTCACGGCCGGGATTCGGCAAGCTGCGCCCATCGAAAACAAAACCTCCACCATGGCCCGTTTCATCCTTTGGTGCTCCCTGGTGAAAAGAGAAACTGAAAATGCGCAGCGTGAGAGGCTCGGCTTGACCGGCTAATCCCTGCAATTTTTCCGAAGCCAGCATGCTCTGGAAGGCGGCCATCAATGTGGGTAGCTCGATGGGCAGCGTGACGTGATGCAACAGCCAGCGCAGATTCTTCATGGCGAACGGCACGCTTTGCAGAAAATGCTGCTTGCGTTCGTAAAATCCGCGAAATCCGTAAGCTCCGAGGGCCTGCAGGATGCGCACGTACACATACGCGTAGTAATGCTTCATGAATGCTTCGCGATCGACCTTTATGTAACCGCTTAGAGCATCAAGATAATGATCGAGAAGTTCCTGCCGCAGCTCCGGTGGCAAATCGGCCTTGGCGTCGAACAACAGAGAGGCGATGTCATATTGCAACGCGCCTTTGCGGCCGCCCTGGTAGTCCACAAAAAAGGGCTGGCCATCACGCAAGACAATGTTTCTGGACTGAAAGTCGCGATAGAGAAAATAGTGGCGTTCCGCGCTCATCAGGAAATCGGTCAAACGCCCGAAATCGTCTTCCAACGCTTGCTCGTTAAAGGGAACGCCAGCGAGACGCAGAAAATAATATTTAAAATAGTTCAAATCCCAGGCAACGGACTGGCGGTCAAAGCTGCCGATGGGATAGCACGCTTCGTAATTTAAGTCCCGGCCGGCTTCGACCTGAAAGCGCGGCAAGATGGCCACAACTTTTCGATACGCTTCCACTACCGGTGCGGCAATCGTCGCGTCATCGCGATTTTTCGATAGGAATTCGTACAGCGTAGTATTTCCTAGGTCTTCTTCCAGGTAGACGCCGTGGTCCAGATCTTCACCGTAAATTTCCGGGACCGGCAAGCCATGTTTGCGAAAGTGTTTGGAAAAATCGAGGAAAGCGATATTTTCTTCGCGCACGCCGTAGACGATGCCGATGGCGGTGTTCTTTTCGTTCGAAAGCCGGATGATCTGGCGCCCGGACCCGCCCAGTTGACCTTGCAGCGGATGCACATGGGTGACCGGCGAATGGAATCGCTCCTCAAACAGCCGGTTCAGAATGTTCATTAATGCGATTTCCAAGGAGCCCGTCCTGATGATAAGCCGCTGCCAGCCAGTCGTTTCATGATAGCCGAATCGCGACTTGGTCTAAGCAAATAGGAAGGCACGAGTTTCGTGAAGGTATTAGCAATTTGTTGGCAAGGCATAGCCGTTTTTCGTTGTGCGTGGCCCGGATTGCTGCGGCCCACGGCTATAATTCTATTGTGCCTTCAGGAACCAGGGAATATAGACGCAGTGAGCTGCGGAATCCGGCGTCAAAAAATCTCGACCGCTTAAGTGCGTTGCAAATCGTGCGGTTGATGAATCAGGAAGACCGCAAAGTGGCCTCTGCGGTTGGCCGGGCGCTTCCCGCTATTGCTCGCGCAGTTGACCTTATTGTGCACGCCATTCGCGGCGGGGGACGGCTCATTTACGTTGGCGCGGGTTCCAGTGGACGCATCGCAGTGCTGGATGCAGCGGAGTGTCCGCCGACATTTGGAACATCACCGAAATTGGTGCAGGCATTGATTGCCGGAGGCGGTCCGGCGATTACTCGCGCAGTGGAGGGAGCCGAGGATTCAGCGGCGAATGCGGAGCGAGATCTGCGAAAAATCAAATTAACGCGCAAAGACGTGGTGGCGGGGATTTGCGCGAGCGGGACCACGCCATACGTGTTGGGCGCGATGCGCTTCGCATCGAAGATGGGAGCCGCGACCATAGCGATTACGGTGAATCGTAATACTCCGGTTGCACGACTGGCTGACATTCTGATCGCCACGGACGTGGGGCCCGAGATTCTTACCGGCTCAACGCGGCTGAAATCCGGGACCTCGCAGAAAATGGTTCTGAACATACTAACTACAGCAGCGATGACGCGCCTCGGACACGTCTATGAAAACTTGATGATCGATGTGAAAGCGTCGAATCGCAAGGTTTCGCAACGGATGGTGCGCATACTGGCGGACGCCAGCGGGAAGAGTCTGTCTGCTTCAGCACACGCTTTGCGTCAATCGGGACACAACTTGCGCATAGCGCTGGTGATGCTGAAATTGCGATTGAACGCGGCAGATGCAGCAAGGAAATTGCGCGATGCGAAAGGACATCTGCGTGCAGCACTGAGTGAGTAAGTACGAAGTGCGGTATGCGTTCGAGTTGGAGTGCTCGGGCGGATTAGTGGTTTGCGTTCCAAATTTTATTTGATTTCCTCTCATGGACAAATTTCTAATCAAGGGCGGCAAGGCGCTTCACGGAAAGGTAGCCATCAGTGGCGCGAAGAATTCCGCGCTGCCGGTGATGGCAGCGGCGCTGCTCACCAAGGAGCGCATCACCCTCCACAATATTCCCAAGGTCCGCGACCTCATTACCATGAGCAAGTTGCTGGCGTTCATGGGCGCTAAAGTTTCCATCACGGATATCCCTGCGAGTGATTACGTCATACAAGCGGTCACACTTAGCGATGCCGTCGCGCCGTACGAACTGGTCAAGACCATGCGCGCTTCCATTCTTACGCTTGGTCCGCTGATGGCTCGCATGGGCGTTGCGCGCGTGTCCCTCCCCGGCGGCTGCGCCATCGGCGCGCGCCCAGTGGACTTGCATCTTGCGGCGCTCGAAAAAATGGGCGCGGAGATCACTACGGATCACGGCTACATTCAAGCCAAGGTTCCAAATGAAGGGCGACTCAAGGGCGCGAATATCACCTTTGAAAAAATTACCGTCACCGGCACCGAAAATATTTTGATGGCTGCGGTGCTTGCCGAGGGCGAAACCGCTCTCAACAATGCGGCCCGCGAACCGGAAGTGACCGACCTGGTGGACATGCTTCGCAAAATGGGTGCACAAATCGAAGGTGATTGCAGCTCGACGCTGCGTATTCGCGGTGTAGAAAAACTGCATGGCACCGAACACACGGTGATTCCCGACCGCATCGAGGCGGGGACCTTTCTTATCGCCGGGGCCATTACCGACGGAGATTTAACGCTGACGAATTGCGCGCCGGATCATCTCGCCTCCATCATCGCGAAATTGGAGCAAACTGGTGTGCGCATCGAAACGATCGATAAAACCACGTTGCGCGTGCAGGGCGCCAAGAAGCTTATCGCTGCGGATGTGACAACCGAGGAATATCCCGGTTTCGCTACGGATATGCAGGCGCAATACATGGCCCTGGCTACCCAGGCACAAGGCGCTTCGGTGATTACAGAGACAATTTTCGAAAATCGTTATCTGCACGCCAGCGAAATGCTGCGCATGGGCGCAAATATTACGGTGGACGGCCGCCGCGCGGTGGTGCGCGGGCCCTCGCCGTTGACCGGGACTCCAGTAATTGCCAGCGATCTGCGGGCCAGCGCTTCTCTCGTTCTCGCCGGGCTAGTGGCGGAGGGCGAAACCGTGATCGATCGCGTTTATCACATCGACCGCGGCTACGAAGACATCGTCAAAAAACTGCGCGGGGTCGGCGCGCAAATCGTACGCCTGCACATCAAAGACTGATTACCGCAATACCGCTCTTTCTTAAATGCCGGCATCGGGTGGACATCTTTTACTATTCACCTTTCCTTGAAGGTTACGGCGTCGGCTGATACGATTTGCCCAAATGGCGGACGAGAAATTACGCAAACATTTCGGCGATTACCTGGGCATGGCCGAAGTTGCCATTCTCACAATTCTCGCGGTGCTCATCTCGCTCACCGCATTGGCGACCATCGCGCGCTCCAGCAGACTGCTGTGGGACACCTGGCATCAGTGGGTGGCGGTCAGCGATACCGAGATGGTGCTTCGCGTACTCGATGAGCTCTTAGTGGTGTTGATGCTGGTGGAGATTCTGCACACCGTGCGCATTTCGATCCGCTCGCACACCCTGGTTACCGAACCGTTTCTGGTCGTAGGACTGATTGCTTCGATACGACGGATTCTAGTGATTACTTTGGAAGCCGCGGCATTGACAAAACAAGGTAAGTGGACGACGCCCGAGGGCGCCACAATCTTTCACGCTTCGATGATGGAACTAGGGCTGCTCGGGGTGCTGGTATTGGTGCTGGTGTACAGCATCACTCTGTTACGCCGCACCCCGGAAAAATCCGAGGAAGTTTTCGATGATCCGAATGCCCAGTCGGGCAGCCAGGGAAACAATTCCAATGTAGCGGGGCCGTCCACTAAAACGGCCTAGCGTGCACCGCCCGTCCACGTTCGAACGATTACCGCTTAAAACTTTTAGCCAGCCGTCTGAGCACTCGCCTGACCTGGGTCGAAGGAATTGAGCGCACTCGCTTCGTCCTGCTCTATATCCAGAACGCGATCCAGCTTGGTCATCTTGAACAAGTCGTGAACATGCTTGCTGGGATTCACGATCTTCATTTGTCCGCCGTGACTACGTATTGTTGCATGAGTGCGAACCAATTCGCCGAGGCCGGAACTGTCAATGAAATCTACTGCTGCGAGATTTAAGACAATGTGCTTTTTTCCTTCTTCCATAAGCGTCCGAATTGTGCCGCGCATCTGCCCGCTACCTTCACCGAGGGCGATTTTTCCGACGACATCCACCGCCACTGCATCGCCCAACTCCCGCGTGGTGACTTTGCTTTTTTGACTTGCACCTTTTTTCATGGTCATGCCGAGTTCATCGAGCACCTTGCAGGCGCTCGCGGCCACTTGCGCGGATTCGGTGCGCACCACAATCAGAGAGTGCCCCTCATTCAGAACTTCCCGAAAATATGCGGAATCTTGGGCCGACGCTTCTCCAGTGGTTGGAGATGGTGCGCTGGAGTCGTGGGCGGCACTCTGGCCTACTGCAGCGCCTGCTCCAGCGCCGACCAAACCGAGCAGCGCCGCGGCGCCAAACCCGAGAGCAAATACGGGACCGATCCCCGGAATGGCCAGCAAGGTTGCTGCAGCAACTCCGGCCGACAAACCAGCCGCACCACCCACAAACCCGCCGGTGTATGCGCCAAGCTCCTTCCCGATACTTTTGGCCTCACTTTCCGAGCGAGTGAGATAAACGATCGAGTCTTTAGGCACGTGGTGGTCAAGCAGATTCTTCACTGCCTCTTCGGCGCGCTCACGTACAGCAAATACTCCAATGGCGGTTTCCATGGGAACCCTCCTTGTAAAGGCAGGCTCGCTCGCTGTAATAAACTTGCGCAGGTCGAGCTGTGAATAAAGTGAAATGGCTTAGGAGCGTCGGGGACGAAAACATGGAAGCAGCAAGACGGATCGTTTCCGCGAAAGTCGCGCGGGGCGCACGACTTCAGGAGCCGGGATTCCGGCCTACCCATGTCCCTGAAGAACCCGGCTCGGAGTTTATGCTCGTTTAGGCGGTGCTTGTCAAGCCGAATATTGTGAGCAAGCTTGTATGCAGATAGGCAGTGATATGTAGCCCGTCGAACGCTCGGGCCCCAACTTTAGCGGGTCGCGGGTGAACTATCAATAGTTGGCTGCTCCTCAATCTTTCACCGTAAAGCAATCCCCGGCAATTTTTGCTACAATGCGGCACGTTTTGAATGCGGCTGCCGCGTAATTTTTGGCGCCTACTGCTCGCTCGTGAGGATATGGACATGTCCAACATCGAACTGATTCCCCTACTTGATAGCGCCATCGCAGCGAAGAACCTGCTCAAGCACCCGTTTTACCAGGATTGGCAAGCCGGCAAACTTTCCCGCAAAGCGCTTCAGCTGTATGCCTCGCAGTATTACCGGCACGTCGAAGCTTTTCCGGCGCACCTGCGGGTACTCGCGGCGCGAACCGACGGCGATCTGCGCAGACTGGTGGAAGAAAATCTTGCGGAGGAGGAAGATCCAAACGGCTCGCATCCTAAGCTGTGGCGCGATTTCGCAGTCGCGCTCGGTGTTCCTGAAGACGATATAACTTGCTGCCCCGCTCTTCCGGGCACGCAAGCGGTGGTGCAAACTTATCGAGAGATTTGCGGCGACCGGCCGGTCGCTGAAGCGGTTGCTGCGCTATACGCCTACGAATCGCAGGTCCCCGAAATTGCCACAACAAAAATTGAAGGGCTGAAGACCTTCTACGGCGTAACTAATCCTGAGGCTTTGGCCTATTTCACCGTTCACGAAGAAGCGGACCGGGCGCACCGCGCAGCGTGGCGCAACTGGCTTGCGCAACACGTCAACGGCGATTCCGACGAAATTATGGCCACTACAGACGAAGCTCTCAATGCGCTGTGGGGTGCGCTCGACGCCGTGCACTGCCCACAAGCTTGCGCGCAAAATTAGCGTTTAAGTTGGCCGCAAGAGTTCCCAGGGTCTAAGGTTCACAGCTCTAGACATAAAAAAGACCGGCGAAAATCGCCGGTCTTTTTTCTCGAATTGATTCGCTTTTCAGAAATTACTCTGAAATATTCGAATCGGCATCATTGCCGTTGTCTTCTGTTGTGGTGGTCGTGGCTCCGGCACCCGCAGCTTTCTGCTGCTTTTCGCGTGCTTCCTTAATCAGGGCCTTGCGTGACAAGCGGACTTTGTTGCCCTCGATGGAGAGCACCTTGACCAGCACCTGGTCGCCGAGCTTCAGTTCATCGCGAACGTCGCGGATGCGATGTTCGGAGATTTCGCTGATGTGCAGCAAGCCATCGGTTCCGGGGAACAGTTCCACGAAGGCGCCAAATTCCGCGAGGCGCACAACTTTGCCGAGGTAGGTCTTGCCGATTTCGGCGCTGGCGGTAATGTCCCGCACCATTTGCAAAGCGGCGTCGCCGCCCGCTCCGCTGGTGGAGAAGATATGCACGGTGCCGTCTTCCAACACGTCAATCTTCACGCCAGTGGTCTCGATGATGGACTTGATTTTCTTTCCGCCCGGCCCGATCAGGTCGCGGATCTTGTCTTGCGGAATCTTCAGCTTGAACAAGCGCGGCGCAAAAGTCGAAATCTGCGTGCGGCCTTCGCTGATGGTCTTTTCCATGGTGTCGAGAATCTGCAAACGGGCTTTCTTGGCCTGGGCCAACGCTTCGCGCATCATGGCGATGCTGATGCCCAGAACCTTGATGTCCATCTGCAGCGCGGTGATTCCGTCACGCGTTCCCGCTACTTTGAAGTCCATATCGCCGTAATGATCTTCCGCTCCAGCAATATCCGTCAGGATCGAATACTTCATGTCTTCGCCAACCACCAGGCCCATGGCGATTCCCGCGCATGGAGCTTTCAGCGGCACGCCCGCATCCATCAAGGCCAGCGAGCCTCCGCACACCGTGGCCATGGAGGACGAGCCATTCGATTCGAGAATGTCCGAAACCAGGCGCATGGCGTAGGGGAAATCCGCCTCGGGTGGCAACAAGCTCGAAAGCGCGCGTTCCGCCAACGCGCCGTGACCGATTTCACGACGTCCGGGGCCGCGCAGGAATTTAACCTCGCCTACGCTGAACGGCGGAAAATTGTAGTGCAGCATGAAGCGCTTGAATTGGTCCTGCGCAAAAAGCAGGTCCTGGCGCTGCATATCTTCCTTGGTGCCGAGCGTCAGAGTGGCCAGCGCTTGGGTTTCACCGCGAGTAAACAGCGCGGAACCGTGTACGCGTGGCAGCAAACCAACTTCGCACGAAATGTGACGGATCTGATCGAAGCTGCGTCCATCCGGACGCCGGCGCTTGTTCAGCACATCATCGCGGAAAATATTTTCGCGCAGGCGATCAAAAGCTCGCTTGGCCAAAATGCGCTTTTCTTCCTGCTCTTCCGGGATCGATTCCTTGAGCTCATCCTTGATCGCGTCGATCAGCAAGTAGCTTTCTTTTTTGGGGTGCTTCTCGGTGTTCACGGCGTCATGCAATTTCGCACCGTACTTCTTCTCGATTTCCTTGTAGAGCGATTCGTCGAACGGCAGCGGCGCGACGGTGACCTTTTTTATCTTGAGTTGCGTGTGCAGCTCCTTGATGGCGCCGACGATTTTCTTGATTTGCGCGTGGCCAAATTCGAGCGCATCCACAACTGCTTCTTCGGAAACTTCCAGGGCGCCGGACTCCACCATGACGATGGCGTCTTCCGTTCCAGCGATCACAATGTTCATCAAACTTTTTTTCTGATCCGCTACGGTCGGGTTGGCGACCAGTTGGCCATCGAGCAAGCCGACGCGTACGCACGCGACGGGCTTCTCAAACGGCAGGTCCGAGCAATAGCAAGCCGCGGAAGCTCCCGTAACCGCGATAACATCGGGATCGTTGTCGCTATCCGCCGACAACACCATGCTGACGATCTGTGTTTCGTTGCGCCATGACTCGGGGAACAGCGGACGCATCGGCCGGTCGATCAGCCGCGAAGTCAAAATTTCTTTTTCCGATGGGCGTCCTTCGCGCTTAAAAAATCCTCCAGGAATCTTTCCCGCCGAATAGGTATTTTCCCGGTAATCCACGGTCAATGGCAAAAAGTCGCGATCATTCGCGGTGGGCGACATGCAAGCGGTAGTTAATACGATGGTGTCGCCGTAGCGCGCCAAAATCGCGCCGTTCGCTTGCTTGGCGACTTTGCCGGTTTCCAATATCAGCGGACGCCCGCCGACTTCAACGGTTACCTGATGTGGTGCGGGAGTGTGTGACTGTTCAGACATTTATTCTTTCCTTTAGCTTCGCGTTCGCGCAAAGCATTGCAAAAAGCGTCAGCCGCTGCACGGCTGCGCGTAAAACCTATTTTTCCGGGCAGTTGGCCGGCCGTCGAGGCGACCGGTTAAGAAGACAAGAGGTGGTCGAACGCTTTGTGGGACCTGCAAAACTTCAACGGATGACACCGCGAAAAACGCCTAAATGCAGCCTTACTGCACGCCATTCCTGAAACGCGAATCGCGCGCACTCGAGCCGGAGCTCACACTACCGGCAGACAGACTCCCTGTGGAATTTGTCACTTCGCGATTGCGTTGCGGATGCCGCCCTTTTGGACTTCCAGGGCGGTTACTTGCGCAGGCTGAGACGTTCAACAATATCGCGGTACCGATCCGGGTCGCGGCGGTTGAGATAGTCCAGCAGCCGCCGGCGTTTGTTCACCATCATAATCAAACCGCGACGTGATGCGTGGTCTTTGACGTGCGACTTGAGATGCGTCGTCAGAT
>JAUTXJ010000017.1 GCA_030838075.1 Acidobacteriaceae bacterium | reverse complement strand
GCCCACTTTTTTGTTGCTCGCGGTTACAGCGCTAGCTGGACCGGCATAGGCCGGGGAGTCTTCGCTTGGATCTGGAAAAAGTCCGCCAGGCTGCCGAGCGGGTGGCGCGTTCGGAAGGCCTGGAAATTGCCGACGTCGAATGGAAGGTTGGAAAACAACGCTTCCTCCGGGTGTATATAGACCGTCTCCCGGAACGAACCGCTGCACCCGGCACCAGCGATGCCACGGACTCAAATGGCACTAACGCTTCTGATGTTCAGGAAGCACCGCCAAGCAACCCCTATCCAAAAATTACTCACGGGGATTGCGAGCGGGTCAGCCAGCAGTTAAGTGTCATCCTCGACGTTGAGGATTTAATTCCGGGACCGAGCTATACCCTGGAAGTCAGTTCGCCAGGGATGGACCGGGCGTTGAAAAAGGCGGCCGACTTCGAACGCTTCCGGGGCCGCAAGGCCAAGATCGTAACCACCGAGCCGGTCGGCGATGCCAAGTTTTTTGAAGGCCGCTTGGCCGGAGTAGCACCCGGAAAAGTTCGCATCGAATTGCAAGGCAAGCAAGCGAAAGTTGTTGAAATTCCGCTCGATGCCATCCGCAAAGCGAACCTGGTTGTCGAATTCTAGATACGCGAATTTGAATCATTGACGCGCGGAATATTATTCTCGCGTCGCAAGGACTCTTAGGAAGAGAAATGGCGAATCTGCTCTACCAACAGATTGAAATGCTCAGTCGCGAAAAGCACATTGAGCCTGAGGTCGTGGTGTCCGCAATCGAAGACGCCATGGTTGTGGCCGCGCGAAAGTATTACAAAACCGAAGAAGATCTGCGCGCCAAGTTCAACCAGGTCACCGGACAGATTGATGTGTTTTCCGTGCACATCGTCGTCGAGCAGGTCACCGACTCCAACAAGGAAGTCAGCCTCACCGACGCCAAGAAAAAAAATCCCGAGGTGGAAGTCGGCTCGGAAATTATTCTTGCCAAGCCCACCGAAGTGCTGGGACGCATCGCCGCTCAAACCGCCAAGCAGGTAATTCTGCAAAAAGTCCGTGAAGCCGAGCGCGACACCATCTTCAACGAATATCACACCCGCGTCGGTGAGCTCATTACCGTCATCGTCAAGCGCGCCGAAGGCCCCGACTTAATCGTCGACATGGGCCGCACCGAGGCTCGCCTGCCCAAACGTGAACAATCCAAGCTGGAAACCTACAACATCGGCGAGCGTCTCCGCGTGGTCATCAAAATGGTCGACCGCGCCGCCAAAGGTCCGCAGGTGATCGTTTCTCGCGCCGATGCCTCTCTCGTGCAGCGCCTTTTTGAAATGGAAGTACCCGAAATTTACGATGGCACCGTGCAAATCCGCTTTGCCGCCCGCGAAGCCGGCGAGCGCACCAAAGTTGCCGTCGCCAGCCGCGATAAGGACGTGGACCCCGTCGGCGCCTGCGTAGGCATGAAGGGCATGCGCGTTCAATCCATCATTCGCGAATTGCGCGGCGAAAAAATCGACATTATTCCCTACAGCGAAGAAACCGTGGCCTTCGCGCAAAAAGCCTTGAGCCCCGCGAAAGTCACGCGCGTGCAGATCACCGACCCGGAAGCCCACAAGCTCGAGGTAATCGTCGAAGACTCGCAACTCTCTTTGGCTATCGGCAAAAAAGGTCAGAACGTCCGTCTCGCCAGCAAGTTAATCGGCTGGGATATCGACATTAAGAGCGAAGAAGAAAAGCGCCGCGAAATCGAAGACCAGATGACGCGCCTTACCGCGCCTCTCACGCCGCTCACTTCTCTAGCCGGCGTCGGCGCCAAGACCATCGAAAAGATGGAAGCTGCCGGCATCAACAACGTCGAAGCCCTCGCTGCCATGACTCCCGAGCAGTTGATGGAAATTCCCGGCATCGGCGAAAAAATGGTCGACAAGATTTATCAGGCCGTGAATCGCTTCTACGAAGGTGGTGGCGAAGCGGCCGTCGCGACCGAAGAAGGCGCGGAAGCCGTCGAAGCTGCTGAGGGTTCTGAAGCGGTCCCTGAAGGCGAACAAGTTCAAGAGGAAGTTGCCGAAGGAACTTCCGAAGCCACCGAAGCCGAAACCACCGTGGAAGAAGCTTCGGGGGAAACCGAAGCAAACGCATCGGCCGAAAGTGAAACCGCCGGAAATGCAGACGAACCCAGCGCCGAGTCCACTGGCTCGACACATTCTGAAAAATCAAAACATGCTACTGCAACAGAGGATGCTACCGAATCTGCCCAGGGCGATGCGGAGCAACCGGAAGAGGCTAAGTCCTGAGCGAAGCAAATCAAGTCCGTATTAACGAGTTGGCCCGCGAACTGGAAGTCAAAGCCAAGGCTATCATCGATCTTTTGCCCGGCTATGGCGTCACGGAGAAGAAGACTCACTCAAGCTCTATCCCCGAAGACGTCGCCGTAAAAGTTCGCGCAAAAATTAAAGGCGAATCGGAAGACGAATCCGCCACACAGAATGCCGCGAAAGCCGAAGCCCAGGCAAAAGAAGCGGCCGCACGATCAGCACGCACCCGGCCTGCTCCCACTGCGCCCGCGCCTCTGGCAGCAGCGCCATCAGCTCCGGCACCAGTTAGACCGCCCGTTGCGGCTCCCACGCCAGCAGCGGTTCCAGCGGCGAAACCTATTCCGCCAGCCGCCCCAGTTTCAGCTACGCCGGCAGCGCCGTCCGTTTCCGCTCCACCCGCAGCGCCGGCGCCGCAAGCCGTCAGACCGGCTGCGCCGCAACCTGGTGCCCCACTTCGTCCGTCCGCGCCGCCAGCAACACCACTTCGCCCGCAACCGCCAGCCGCCCAATCAGGAGCCCCGGCTGCTCAGCGGTCAGTCGTGCCCTCGCCATCGGGCTTGCGTCCTCAGCCGCCAGCAGTGCGCCCTGCCGCTTCATCTTCACCTTCGTCAGCTGCGACATCGCGTGCCGGAGCGCCTGCATCGCGTCCTGGAATGCCCCCGCGTCCTGCGCTGCCCACAGGCAACCGCGGCCCGCTTCCCAGCACCACACATGGAGCTTCGCGTCCCCTTGGTCAGGGCGCCCAGCGTCCTGCGGGAGGTCCCCGCCCTGGCCAACCCATGCGCCCGCAGCAGCAGCCCGCGCAGGGAAGAACATTCACGCCCCGTCCTGCCGGTAGTCCTGGCAGCGCGCCAGCTCGCCCATTTGAACAGCGCCGCGGCCCCATGCCTACAGGCACCCGCCCCGGCCCTCGCGCTCCCGGTCGTCCAGGCATGCTTCCTCCGCCTTTCCCGGAAAAACTTCCGCCCAAGGCCGAGCCCGGCAAGCCGCTTTACACGCGCAAGCCGCCTCAACGTCAACGACCCGTTGCCGACAAGCGCGAACAGGAAGGCGAGCGCAAGCTTCATCCCACTCGTCAACGCCCTGGCATGGGCGATCGCCGCTCGGCCGTTGCCGTCATTGCGCCGCCGGAGCCCCGCGCCCCGCGCGAAGTCACCATCACCGAAGGCATCACCATTCGCGAGCTCGCCGAAAAACTCGACGTGCGCGCCAAAGAATTGCTCAAGAATTTGCTGGATCGCGGCGTCTTCGCCAGCATCAACCAGGCTCTCGACGTGCCCACCGCCACCACTCTCGCCGAAGCTTTCAGCGGCGTAGTCAGCGTAGTCTCTCTCGAAGAAGAAATGGTTCTGGAAGTTGCCAAGGAAGAGACCAAGGAAAGCCTCAAGCCTCGTCCGCCCGTCGTCACCGTGATGGGCCACGTGGACCACGGCAAAACCAGTTTGCTCGACGCTATTCGTCAAGCCGACGTAGCAGGCGGCGAAGCTGGCGGAATCACCCAGCACATCGGCGCTTACAAAATTGTTGTCAATGACCGCGCCGTGGTTTTCGTCGACACCCCCGGTCACGAAGCCTTCACCCGCATGCGTTCACGAGGCGCGAAAGTTACCGACATTGTTGTGCTCGTAGTCGCTGCAGACGACGGCGTCATGCCGCAAACCAAAGAAGCCATCGATCACGCCAAAGCCGCCAAAGTTCCGATCATCGTAGCCATCAACAAAATCGACAAGCCGGAAGCGCAGCTCGAGCGCGTCAAACGCCAGCTGACCGAAAACGGCCTCATGCCCGCCGAATGGGGCGGCGACACCGAATTCGTGGAAGTAAGCGCGAAACAAAAAATCGGTCTCGACAAATTGCTCGAAACCATTTTGTTGGTTGCCGATCTTCGCGAACTCAAAGCTAATCCCGACGCTCCCGCCAGCGGCACTGTTTTGGAATCCCGTGTCGATAAAGGCCGCGGCCCGGTCGCCACCATCCTCGTACAGAATGGCACCTTAAAACCCGGCGACTTTTTTATCTGCGGCTCGGTCTTCGGCAAAGTTCGCGCCATGTTTGACGATCGCGGCCGTCCCGTCATCGACGCGCCTCCTTCAACGCCTGTGGAAGTTCTCGGCCTGCAAGGCGTGCCCGATGCTGGCGACCACTTCCAGGTCACTGACGAAGCCAAGGCTCGCCACATCGTGGAATACCGCCAGGGCAAGCAGCGTGACGCGCAAATGGCTCGCAGCAGCGGTGCGCGCATCACCCTCGATCAACTCCACGAGCAGCTGAAAGCCGGCGACGTCAAGGAACTCGGCATCGTCATCAAGGCTGACGTGCAAGGCTCCGTCGAAGTGCTCAGCGAAATGTTGCCCAAGCTCTCCACCGATCAGGTGAAGCTCAAGATCATTGGCTCAGGCGTCGGCGCCGTCACTGAAAACGACGTGCTCCTCGCCTCCGCATCCGGAGCCATCGTCATCGCCTTCGGAATTCGTCCCGATCGCAAGGCCGCCGACCTCGCGCAACAAGAGCATGTCGACATTCGCACTCACACCATCATTTACGAAGTTTCCGACGAAATTAAAAAGGCCATGGAAGGCCTGCTCGAACCGGTCGTCACCGAAACCTACCTGGGCCGCGCCGAAGTTCGCAACACTTTCCGCGTCAAGGGCACCGGCACTGTCGCCGGTTGCTACGTCGTCGATGGCGTGCTCAAACGTGACGGCCAAATTCGCGTGCTGCGTGACGGCGCCGTGATTTACACCTCCAAGCTCAGTTCCCTGAAGCGCTTCAAGGACGACGCCAGCGAAGTTCGCACCGGCTTCGAATGCGGCGCGGGCATCGCCAATTTCAATGACGTGAAAGTCGGCGATGTTCTCGAATGCTTCCAGGTAACCAAGGTTTCTGCCGCGGAAGCCGCCGCCGAACGCAACATCAATACCGCTGCGACCTCGCGCAGCAGGTAGCCGTACCTTTCGTCTCCGGAGCCGCGCATGCCCGTCGGCCTGCTTACTCTCGAGCTTCACATCCAGCATGCGCAATCGCTCAAGGACAAGCGCCAGGTACTCCGCAGCCTGAAAGACCGCCTGCGCGCAAAATTTAATGTCGCCGTAGCGGAACTGGAGCACGAGGATACCTGGCAGCGTTCCGTGGTCGGCGTGGTCACGCTTTCAAACGAAGAACATCAGGTGCAGGAATCTTTGCAGCATGTCCTGGCCGAAGCGGACAATATTCTGGGCCCGCTTTTAGTCAGCCATGGCGTCGAGATAATTTGAATTTGTTTTGCCTCTGTTTAGAAAATATTTGTTCGCGAAATACAAATATTTGTCGGCGAAATATTTGTTTCGGGAAATACCCGGCCGGAAGCAAAGTTTGCTATCGCAGCCGCATCCGATTAAAGTGCTTCAAACTGCTTCAAACTTGTAAGCGTCTTACAGGATTGCAAATGAGTCCAGCGAATCATCGTCACCTACGCGTGGGCGAAGAAATCGCTCACGAAATCAACGCCATGCTCGTCGGCGAGCTCAAAGACCCCCGTCTTGAAGGCATGGTCGTCGCCAACGAAGTTCGCGTGCAGCAGGACATGAAGCACGCCCGCGTCTTCGTCAGCGTCGACGGCACCGATGAGGAGCAAGCCGGAGCCATAAAAGCTCTGGAGCACGCCGCCGGCTATATCCGCCGCGAACTAATCGAACGCCTGCAATTGCGCCGCGTCCCCGAATTGCATTTCACCCTGGATCTTTCCCAGGAAAAAGTTCAGCGCATCGAACAGCTCCTGAAAGAAGTAAAGAAACCGAATCCCCCTCCGCAAAGCTGATAAAATTGTCAGCGCGCCGGAATTTCACGTTTCGAACGTCTCCCCGAACTAACCCACGCGGAGGGTGCCCCAGGCTCGATTTTCAGCCTGGGTCTTGGGTTAGCTTATTGGTGTGTCTGCTTCCCAACTAAGTAATTAGCAATTCAAATTTCAAACTCTGAATAGGAAGTTATCCTTGCGTCAGCAGCCACAACCGGTGCCTTTCGACGGCGCCCTCGTCATCGACAAACCGCAAGGCAAAACATCTCACGATGTAGTGGACGCCGTCCGTCATCTCGTAGGCTTTCGGCAAATCGGTCATCTCGGCACACTCGATCCACTAGCCACCGGCGTCCTCGTCTTGCTTCTAGGCAAAGCCACCCGCCTCGTGCAGTTCTACAATGGCCGCCGCAAACGCTATAACGCCGGCTTCCGTTTCGGTTTTGCCACCGACACCTACGACTCCGACGGCGAAGCCCAAGGCCTGGATTCCCCGCCCACTCTCAATGCCGCCACTCTAGAGCGTTTCGCTGCCGAACGTGTCGGTCGCTTCGCCCAGATGCCCCCATCTTTTTCCGCCAAAAAAATCCACGGCCGTCCCGCCTACGAACTTGCCAGAAAAAAGCAGCCCGTGGAGCTGAAAGCCGTCGAAGTGGAATTGTTCGAATACCGTCTCACGGAAATCGCCGGACCGATCGCGCGCTTCACCATCGAGTGCTCTTCGGGCACCTACATTCGCGCTCTCGCTCATGAGATGGGCGAGAAGCTCGGCTGCGGCGCGCATCTCGCGGAAATTACCCGCACCGCCGTGGGAGAATTTTCACTGGAACAAGCCGTTCAACTTGAAGAACTGGCCGCCGCCGCGCGTCAAGGCAAAATCGAGTCGTGCCTGATCCGCCTGGAAAATTTGCTGCCAAATTTCCCGCGCATGAATGTCTTGCCGGTCATAGAGCGCCGCGTCCGGCACGGCTCAAAATTTAATATTTCCGTCGCGCAAATTCAACCGGGCCGCGTCGAGCCGCCCCCCGGCGCCACCGCTCAACTCGACGGCGGCGAGCCTCGCCCGCCGCGGCTCCGCGTTTTCAACCAGCAAGACAAACTAATCGCCATCGCCGAAGCCGTCGTCCCGCGCACCTACCAGCCAGTCGTAGTCTTCGACCCCTTGCCATAACCGCTCGTTGATTTTTTCCGGAAATATTTCTGACTTGCTGATCGAGGTATCAGGCGCGAATAAAAAGCACCGGCCTCTTTGCGCTACCCGCATCATGGCGGCTGCACCCGCTCCGAAGGCAACGTACTCGGCGTAACTCCTCGTTCCCCATGCCCCGCAAAAATCGTCCCAGTCTGATGCTGCGGCGATCGCAACCTGTGAGGCGTGATCAAAATCATCAGTTCCGTATCCGTCCGACTATTGCTTCGCCCGCCAAACGCATACCCAATCCCCGGAAGCTCCGCGAATCCCGGCAGCCCAGTAATCGCGCGCGTCTCCTCGCGATCTGTCAATCCCCCGATCAAACTCGGCTGATCGTCTCTCACCCGCACCGTTTGCGTCAGCGTGCGGTTCGAAATAATGGGAATCCCATTTATATTTCCCCCCGCCAACGCCCGAATTTCAAATTCCAGTTGCAGCGTAACTTCGCCATTCGGATGCAACGACGGCGTGGCCTTCACCTTCAAACCGATATCCATGTATTCCGCGCCTGGATATGGAGTTTGCCCCGAACCGCTCCCCGCTGCCGCCAGCGCGGCCGAATCTTGAATAACGGTTACCACTCCTTGACCGGTCGTCGATCCTTGCGCCACCAGTGCCACATCCGGAAGTCCGCTGCTGGTAAGCTGCGAAACGATCAGCGCCCCGGGACTCGCGGCCGTATTCAGTTCCACTCCGGTCTGAAATGTTCCCCCTCCAAGCCCCAGAAAAACGCTCAACGTGCTTTGCCCTTGGTTAGTAACCGCAATATCCGGCGAAGCGCCACCCGCAAAACTTCCGAGCTGCACCCCTGCTGGTGTGTTCGCCGTCGGCAACGGAGACCCTGGCGCGGGCGCGAACGTTCCATCGATCGTAGTGCTGCCCAGCAAAACCGATAACGTGTTGTCGCTTTGATTTGCCACTACCAGATCCCCTACGCCGTCTGCATTTAAATCTCCCGTAGCAATAGCAACAGGCGACGTTCCCACCGCAATCGGCGAATTCGGGGCTTCTGTGAACGATATCTCGGAAAGTGGATCGATCGTATCGAAGAGGATCGATACATTCCCGGAAGTCTGGTTCACGATCGCCAAATCCGTCGTATCTCCTTGCCGAAAAGTTCCCGTCACCATGGCCACTGGACCCGTTTCCGCCACCCCGCTTTTGTTCAGCAAAAATGGCGAAGCCGGAAATTGCGTGAATGTTCCATCGCCCAAGCCGCGAAAAACAGAAATAGAATTGTCCGCCTTGTTCGTCACCGCAAAATCCTGAATCCCGTCTCCGTTAAAGTCCGCCACAATAATCGAGCTGGGATTTTTTCCCACCGCAATTGGCGAGCCCGGAGCCTCGGTAAATGTTCCGTTGGGCACCCCGTTGGCGTCCACGTTGCCCAGCAAAACCGAAACGTTATCTGACGTCGAGTTCACCAGAATCACGTCATGCGGCTGTGCGGTCGCGAATTTAGTACTGTCGGTGCGAAAAACTCCCGTGCCTATCGCTACTTGCCCGGTTTCATTGGTGCCGAGAGTGATTGGCGGCGGGGCCACCTGCAAGAAGTTCCCGTTATCCTGATTTTGTAGCACCGTAAACGTGTTAGTCCCGACATTATTAAAAACCACCGCCAGGTCCGGCAGCGCCCCGCCGGTAAATGGCGCGGCCACCAGCGCCGTCGGATTGCTCCCCACTGCGAAACTCGTTTCTGGAAAAACCGCGCCCGAAGGCGCTGCTGTGAAACTTCCGCCAGTGCCCAAACTGTTCGACAACAGCGACAACGTAACCGGGAAGCGGTCTCCCACAAAGAACGTCGCCGGCTTATTATCCTGCGCCCGCAGAAGAACTTCTCGCCCGCTGCGTACTAGTGAAAGCGAATCCGAAAAGTCCACCGTGGCTCCCGGAGTCGTCAGCAAAAACGTCGACAACCCCCCGCCCAACAGAACAAATGGCGGGATGCTTGAGAATCCTTGCCCCTGGAATATTTGCTGCGCGTTGGTGAGTAAATTTGCCAGGTCCGTGGAACTCGCCAGCGTCCGCACCATGTTAGGAGTCAAGTAAATCAGCGACGCGGACGATGGCGGCGTGATCCCCATTTTTTGCAGCGTAGCGCGATCCACTTCCAGCAATTCAATATCCAGCAAAACTTCTCCGCGCGCCTTCTCCACCTCTTGAATCAACTGCCCCGCCACCGCCAATCTCTCCGGCGTGTCGCGCATCGTAATCGAGCGGCTTCGCGTGTCCAGTTCAAGATGCGTCGCGCCGGTAATATCCCGCAGCACGCGCAACAGTTCCGTCATTTCATCGGGCGCCACCGAAGCTGGCAACGGAAAAATTTGTTGTCCTTCGGGGGCATAGTCTTTGCGCTTCTGCGGAGTATCTGAAGCCACGAAAATAAGCGTGGGGTTTAGCGCGCGCCAGAAAGTTCCCGTCTGCGTCCCCAGCAGCATAAGTGCGGTGTAGAAATCAACATTATCCACTCGCAGCCGCACCTGCCGCCCAGCTACATCGGGATCAAACGACGCTTTTATTCCGAATCGCGCGCCCAATTCCTCGTAAACCGACCTGGTTTCTCCGCGCAGGTCCAGATCCTGCTTCCCGCTCTTCGGCTGTAGCTTTGGCAGCCCGGTCATCTCCAGTTGCGCTTTAGTCGGTGGTTCATCCTCCATGGAGTTCATCTGTGTAAGCCGTTCGGCCACAATCGTATTTCCCGGATCGATGTGCAGCGCCTGCCGCAGCTCTTCGGTGGCCTTTTCCATTCGGCCTTCCAGTGCCGCCTTCTCCGCTACATCCACATGCATCCGCACCAGTTTTGAACGCAGCGCCGCTTCTTTGGCGATATACCGCGCATCTCTCGGCGCGTAATATGTCGCCTCTTGGTAATAGAGCAGCGCCTGATCGATATGCCCCGCAGCTTCCGCTTGGTCGCCATGCTCAGCAGCCTTCTGCGCGCGTTTTAAATCGACATGCACTGGCACGTCGCCCTTTGATGGTCGAGCCTCTTCCTGCTCTGCGGCTCGCAGGGCACCCGACGCAGCCTTCGCGGCCTCAGATCGCGCAGCGAATAGCACTGCGAGCAGACAGATGGAGCCCAGCAGCCGTTGTGTCACTCGAATCATCGTTAACGTTGGTCTAACCATTCTACCGTGAGGTATCTGCAGCAATGCGCGCAGCTTGACCGTAATTGCTGGCCAGCGTACACTGGATCTCAGTTGCAAATGATTCACAACTGGAGATTGGAGTCCCGTTGCTCTCGGCCTTTCTTATCGCCCTCCGCGAAGGCGTCGAAGCCTCTCTTGTAGTAGGCATTATCCTCGTTTATTTGTCGCGCACCGGCCGCGCCCATCTCGCGCGTTTCGTTTGGTTTGGCGTCGCCGCCGCTTCCGCCCTCAGCTTAGCCGTCGCCATCGCCCTCGAAAATTGGCATATCAACGAGGACGGCTTCGAAGGCCTCTTGATGCTGGTCGCTGCCTTCTTCGTCATTACGATGATCGTATGGATGAACCGCGTTGCGCGCCACTTGAAAAATGAAATAGAAAAAAAAGTGGAAGCCTACGCGGCACGCGCCGGCACCGCGGCTGGATGGGGCATATTTCTCTTCGTTTTCCTGATGGTCTTGCGTGAAGGCGCGGAACTCGCCCTGATCCTCCGCGCCGTGGAACTCTCCAGCGCAGGCTTGCAAACCTGGATCGGCACCCTTGTAGGTATCGCCGCCGCCGTTGCCGTCGGATTATTTTTCTTCAAAGGCACCTTGCGCGTGCCCTTGCATCGCTTCTTCGCCGTCACCAGCGCCATTCTCATGCTCGTGGCCTTCCAGCTTGCCATTACTGGCCTGCACGAACTCAGCGAAGCCCAATGGCTGCCCTCCAGCAAAACGGAGATGGCCATCATAGGCCCGGTCGTTCGCAACGAATTATTTTTCTTTGTCTTGATCTTCGGCGCTGCTGCGCTGATGGTTCTCCGCGAATGGCAGAGTGCCGATCTTAAGGATCGATCGCAGCAAGCCGGCGGCGAAGCAGAAAAGCGCTTGCAGCAATCGCAAAATCGACGCCAACGTAATTGGATGATGGCCGCCGCTACTGCGTGTCTCGTAGTCATCCTCGTGCTCACCGCCGATTTTATTTATGCCCGCGCCAATTCAGCGCCGCCATCTTCCACGCCGGTTTCCGCCAACGGCCAGGAAGTTCGCGTCCCACTCTCGCAAGTGGACGACGGCAAATTGCATCTATTCACCGTGAACGTCGCCAATCAAACTGTGCGTTTCATGATCATCAAGAAACCCAATGGCTACGGCACCGCTCTCGATGCGTGCCGCATCTGTGGTGCCGAAGGTTATCGCCAGGACGGCCAAAACGTCGTCTGCCGTCATTGCGGCTCTGCCATCTACGTTCCGAGTATCGGAGATCAGGGCGGCTGCAATCCCATCGGTGTCGCATCCCGCATCGATGGCAGCGACATTGTGATGGATCTTTCCAGCCTCGGTCGCGCCGCTCAAGAGGTTCCGCGCTAGCCGCGCATCTCTTCCAACATTTATGTTCCTCCGCCTCGTTGCCGATTCCTTTGGACGCCGTCCCCGCCGCAAGCTGCTTACTGGTGCGGCTCTCGCTCTTGGTATGGCCGTAGTCACCGCCGCCTTCAGCGTTTCGCTCGACGTCGGCGATCGCCTCGCCCATGAATTTCGCGCTCTGGGAGCCAATCTTCTCGTCACCCCGCAAGCCGACTCGCTGCCTCTAGAAATTGGTGGCGTCGATTATCGTCCCGTAAATTCAGGCGCATATCTTCCCGAGCAGGACTTGGGCAAAATCAAAACAATTTTCTGGCACAACAACATCGTCGGCTTCGCGCCAGTAATGGAAGTTCCCGCCGAAGTTTCGACCGCATCATCGTCTGCTGCCCCCGTCAAAACTACCCTGCTGGGAACCTGGGCTCATCACTCCGTTGTTCTTCCGGACAGCCGCACCTACGCGACCGGAATGGATCAAACCAATTCCTGGTGGCACGTTGACGGCCGGTGGTTCCGCGACGATGCTCCCGAAGCAATAGTAGGCAAATCCTTCGCCGCGCGCACCATCGTCAAGCCCGGCGATACTCTCCACATTAATTCTTCAGATCGAAGCATCGCCTTGACCGTCACAGGAATTCTTTCCGCAGCCGGCCCAGAAGACGACGCTATCGTCGCGCCCCTGCAAATCGCCCAGCAACTCGCAAACAAGCCCGGCCAGTACCGCCGTCTCTACGTCAGCGCGCTCACCAAACCTGAAGACGATTTCGCTCGCCGCAATCCCACCACCATGAACGCCGCGGATCTCGAGCGCTGGTCCTGCAGCCCATACGCCTCTTCGATCGCCTATGAAATCAAACAAGTCTTGCCCGGCGTTGACGCGCACGTAATTCGCCGCGTCGCCGAAGGCGAAGGCAGCATCCTCACGCGCGTGCGTATGCTCCTCTGGCTTGCCTCCGTCGCCGCATTGCTGGCTGCTGTGCTCGCGGTCGGCGCATCGTCTGCCGCTGCGGTAATCGAGCGCCGCTCCGAAATTGGTCTCATGAAAGCCATCGGCGCAGGTTCCGGCACCATCGGTTTTCTCCTCGCCGCCGAGCAACTCCTGCTCGCCTTTGTTGGCGGCGGAGTCGGTTACGGACTCGGCATTGTTCTCGCCCGCTTCCTCGGCGAAAAAATCTTTGGCGTGGCTCCTGAGCCCTCCGTCCTTGTCTTCATCGTCATCCTGGCTCTCGCCGCGTGCGTAACGCTTCTCGGCAGCGCCATTCCACTTCATCGTGCTTCGCGCTATGAACCCGCGCCCATCTTGCGAGGCGAATAAATGCCCGATCGCAAAATGTTTTGGCGCCTTGTTCGCCGGCTCTTCGCAGCTCAGCGCGGCCGCCTGCTAGTAATTCTCTTGGCGCTCGGCGCCAGCGCCGCACTCACCGCCGCCTTGTTAAATCTCCAAGTAGATGCCCGCGACCGCCTCACCAAAGAATTTCGCGTCTTCGGCGCCAATATTATCGTCGCCCCGCGAGACACCAAGTCTTCGTCCGCTGGCGTTGCTACGCTGGACGAATCCGTCGTCGAGAAGGTTCGTCAATCGCTCCCGCAGCGCGCCTCCGCCGATTCCTATCTCTATTTGGTGGCCAGCGTCTTATCCGCGAATTTCAGCGAAGCAGTGAACGCCGTAATAGCAGGGAAGCGCACCGAGGGAATCAATCGGTCATCCTGGAGATCTGCCATCGTCACTCCCCGCGACAGTAAGAATCTCTGCCTGGTTGGCGTCAAGGCCGCGGAGCAATTGCATCTGCAACCCACTGATCACGTCACATTGAAAAACGACAAAAGGGAAGAGACCTGCCTTTCAGAAATTGACGACCCCCATGGCGACGCCCAGGACAGCCAGATCGTCGTGAATCTCGACGCCGCCCAACGTCTCGCCTCGCTCCCCCGCAAAGTCAGCCTCATCCAGGTAAGCGTGCCTGGAACTCCCCGCGAAATTCGCGAGTACATCGCCGTGCTCGCGCAAAGTATCCCGGACGCGGACGTACACGGCCTGCGCCAATTCACCGAAGCCGAAGCAAAAATTTATACCCGCGTCAGCGGCCTGCTGACCGCCACAACCGCGCTGGTGCTGGCTCTTACCGGCCTCTGCGTCATGGCCGCCATGACCAACGTCGCCATGGAACGCAAAAATGATGTGGGCTTGATGAAAGCCATCGGCGGCGCCACGCGCCGTGTGTTGCGACTCTTTCTCGCGGAAGCCGCTCTACTGGGCCTTGCCGGCGGAATCGTCGGTGCAGCCGCTGGTCTCTTACTTTCCATCTGGCTTGGCAAAACTGTTTTCGGCGTCGCAGCGCGCCCGCGCCTCATTGTGTATCCTGTTTCTGTGGCCCTCACAATTCTTGTAGCCATTGTCAGCTCCTATCCACTTAGGCGTCTCGCCAATATTTCTCCCGCCTCCGTATTCCGGGGGGAAGCGTGAGCCCGATCGATTCATCCTCGTCGGAACGAATCACGCCGGACGCGCCACAAGTTGTGGTCGAATCCCTCGTCAAACAATACGGCCCGTTACGCGCTCTCGATGGCGTCTCCTTCACGGTTGCCCCCGGCGAATGGGTCGCGCTCATGGGCCCATCCGGCTCCGGCAAAACCACTTTGATCAATATTCTCGGCGGCTTGGATACTCTCACTTCCGGCCGCGTCATCGTCGATGATGTCGACCTTTCCAAGCACACCGAAAGTCAGCTGGTTCGTTATCGTTCTGAAAAAGTAGGCTTCGTCTTCCAGCAGTTCCATCTCATCCCGTATCTTTCCGCGCTGGAAAACGTCATGCTCGCGCAATATTTCCACAGCATTACCGATGAGCAGCAAGCCGAAGACGCTTTGCGCCGCGTTGGCCTCGGTGACCGTTTAACTCATCTTCCCGCGCAACTATCCGGCGGTGAACAGCAGCGCGTGGCCATCGCTCGCGCGCTCATCAACCAGCCAAAATTAATTCTCGCCGACGAGCCCACCGGAAATCTCGACGAAGCCAACGAAGCCTTGGTCATTGATATTTTTCGCGCCCTGCACAATGCCGGCCACACCATCCTGATGGTCACCCACGATCCCGACATCGCGCGCCAGGCTGGCCGCCGCATCGAGCTTGCCCACGGCCATCTCAGTCTCGACACCACGCAGTCCGACGCCGCCATCTCCATTGACGACGAAATTCGCTTCGATCATTTGCTGGAGCGCATCTGGATGTGCGGCGAAGAGGGCACTAATGCGCAACTGGACAGCATTAACGTTCCAGGAGCGCTCGGTGCACTCGATTCCGCTCGCACTCTCGGCCGCATGGCTGATCTAAAACTCGTCGAGATGCGCGACACCGACGTGCATCTCACTGACACCGGCAGCCGTCGCGCTCGTGATGTAGTCCGCCGTCATCGCCTGGCAGAGCGCCTTTTCAAAGACACGTTCGCCATCGATGATTCCGAGGCCCACACCCAGGCCTGCAAATTCGAACACATCATCAGCCCCGAACTCGATCAGCGTATCTGCACATTTCTCGGTCACCCAAAAACCTGTCCGCACGGTAATCCCATCCCGCCCGGAGATTGCTGCGACGTAAACTCCAAACCCAACCGCTCCTAATCCCCATGCCCACCCCTGTTGATCAGCGCAAAAAACCTCTAACCATTAAAATTCACGTCTCCAGCGGCGCCGGCGTGGATATCACCTGGGCCGACAATCACACCAGCCACTACGATTTTGCGTACCTCCGCGATGAATGCCCCTGCGCCACCTGCAACGAAAAGCGCGACCAGGAACAGCAACACGGCGCCACAAAATCCACTCCCATTTCTTCCCCGGTCTTGCCCATGTTCAAACCCAAAATTCGCGCCCAGTCCGCCACGCAAGTCGGCAACTACGCGGTCCAGATCAATTTCAATGACGGCCACAACACCGGCATCTTCAGCTACGAACACCTCCGCGCCATTTGCCCGTGCCCCGATTGCGCCGCAACCTTTCGTAATCTCGCTAAATAATCGATTTTTTAGTTGTTCGATAGCTCGCGCCCGCTAGACTTCACCCACGAAAAGTGCGACGATTTTAGTCTCGGACTAATCGATATCCATTCATGAGTACGATTTCTAATCCCCCTGTTGCCGCAGGCAGCCGGGGTGCCGGGGTTCCGCGTGTCATTGTTGCGACCACGGCCCTCCTGACATTCATTTCTTTCTGGCGCGCCGCCGCCATCGTTCTCAACGACCTGGCATCTTCCGCCTACTACGCGGGCGGTGAAGCCGAAGCCTACATCGGCAAAACGGCTCCCTGGTTCATCCTGGCCATCATGGTTTTTTCGTATGCCGTGCGCGCGGTGTACGTGGAAAGCTGCAGCATGTTCGTGCGCGGCGGCGTGTACCGCGCCGTCAAAAGCGCTCTCGGTGGCACGCTCGCCAAATTCAGCGTGTCCGCTTTGATGTTCGATTACGTTCTCACCGGCCCCATCAGCGGTGTGGCCGCGGGCCAATATCTCGCCGGACTCATCAGCGAATTGCTGGTGTACATGCA
>JAUTXJ010000445.1 GCA_030838075.1 Acidobacteriaceae bacterium | reverse complement strand
AGCCACGTGTTTTTTGTTCTGGCGCGAACATTTATATGTTGGGGCAATCGTCGCATGCGTGGAAAGTAAATTTCTGCAAGTTCACCAACGAGACGCGCAACGGAATTGAAGACTCGAGCCGGCACTCCGGGCTGAAGTTTTTGGCCGCTCTGAATGGCACGACAGCCGGAGGCGGTTACGAATTGGCGCTGGCCTGCGATGAAATTGTGTTGGTGGACGATCGCTCCTCAGCGGTCAGTTTGCCGGAAGTGCCGCTGCTGGGCGTGTTGCCGGGTACCGGCGGATTGACGCGGGTGACGGACAAACGGCGAGTGCGCCGGGACCTGGCGGACGTTTTTTGCACTACCTCGGATGGAATTCGCGGGCAGCGGGCCAAGGACTGGGGATTGGTGGACGAGGTAGTTAAGACCCAGCAGTTTGGCGAACACGTGAAGAAGCGCGCGGCGGAGTTGGGCCGGGGGAGTAACCGCCCGGCGGATGCTAAAGGTGTTGTTCTTTCGCCTTTGAAACGGACGATCGATGAAGATGGGTTGCACTACGAGATCGTTGATGCGGTGGTCGACCGCAGCAGCCGAACGGTGACGATTACCGTGAAGGCTCCCGAGTTGGTTTCGACGCAAACCGTGGAAGAGGTGACTGAACTTGGGGCCGAGTGGTGGCCGCTTAAGATGGCGCGCGAGCTGGATGACGCGATTCTGAGCCTGCGCACCAACGAGTTGGAGCTGGGGCTTTGGATATTGAAAACCAGCGGCGATGCGAAAGCCACGCTGGCCATGGACGAATTCATTTTGAAGAATGCGCAAAACTGGTTTGTACGCGAAGTTCTAGGGATGATGCGGCGGACGTTTGCGAGACTGGATGTGACTTCGCGGTCGATGTACGCGGTGATTGAGCCAGGATCGTGCTTTGTGGGCACGTTGCTGGAGTTGGCGTTGGCGGCGGACCGTGTGTACATGCTTGACACGCAGGAGGGTGAAGAGCGCGCGATGGTGATGTTGTCGGAGATGAATTTTGGGCCGTTGCCAATGGTTAATCAGCTAGCGCGCTTGGAAGCGCGTTTCTATCAGGATGAAGAGCGCATCCAACAATTACGCGGGCATATCGGTAAGCAACTTGCGCCCGTTGAAGCGGTGGAAGCCGGCCTGGTCACGTCCGCGCCTGATGATCTGGACTGGCAGGATGAGTTGCGCACCGCGATCGAGTCGCGAGTGGCGCTTTCGCCGGATGCGTTGACGGGGCTGGAGGCAAATTTGCGATTTGGTTTGCCGGAGACGATGGAGACCCGCGTTTTTGGAAGATTGTCGGCGTGGCAGAACTGGATTTTTATCCGGCCGAATGCTGTGGGGCCGAGCGGAGCTTTGAAAGTATACGGCAGCGGTTCGCCAGTGAAATTCAACTGGGAAAAAGTTTAGGCCATTTGTGAGGCGGGGAGAGTAGCAATGATCGACTACACGGAGAAAATTCCGAATAACGTGGACCTGGGGCGCGATCGGGTGTTACAGCGTGCTCTGGAACACTGGCAACCAGCCTATATGAGTTGGTGGTACGACGCCGGCCCGACGGAGAGCCACAACTACGAAGTGTATTTGCGGACGGCGATAACCGTGGAACCGGACGGTTGGGCAAAATTTGGTTATGTGCGCATGCCTGAATACCGGTGGGGAATTTTTTTGCAGCCGAGGAGTGCCGAGCGCGCTGTGAATTTTGGAACCCACAAAGGGGACCCCGCTTGGCAGGAAGTTCCAGGGGAATATCGATCGACGCTGCGGCGCGTGATCGTTACCCAGGGAGATACGGAGCCTGCTTCCGTGGAGCAGCAGCGCATGCTCGGGATGTGTTGCCCCTCGTTGTATGACCTACGAAATATTTTTCAGGTGAACGTAGAGGAAGGCCGGCATCTGTGGGCCATGGTGTATTTGTTGCACCGCTATTTTGGCCGGGATGGGCGTGAAGAAGCTGAGGCGCTGCTGGAGCGCCGCTCTGGAGACGTTGATAATCCGCGGATACTTGGGGCCTTTAATGAGCCAACGCCCGACTGGTTGGCGTTTTATATGTTTACGTTTTTTACCGACCGCGACGGCAAGTTTCAATTAAGCGCCCTTGCGGAATCGGGATTCGATCCCCTGGCGCGTACTTGCCGGTTCATGCTGACCGAGGAAGCGCACCACATGTTTGTGGGCGAAACGGGAGTGAGCCGTATTCTGCAACGTACGTGTGAAGTGATGCGTGAGCACAAAGTGGAAACTCCTGGCGATGTGCGTGCGCTCGGAGTTATCGACCTGGAAACGATGCAGAAATATTTGAATTTTCATTACAGCGTGACCATTGATCTATTTGGCTCGGACGCGTCTTCGAATGCGGCGACGTATTACACCACCGGGTTGAAGGGGCGTTACGACGAAACCAAGATTGAAGACGATCACGTGCTGGCGGATGAGGTTTATCCGGTGTTCGAGGTGGTGGGGAACAAGATCGTGGAGAAAAAAGTGCCCGCTTTGACGGCGCTGAACGAGCGGCTCCGCGACGATTACATTCATGAAATTCAGGCGGGAGTGGATCGCTGGAACCGAGTAATAGAGAATGCGGGAATTTCGTTTCGATTGAGGCTGCCACACAAGGGATTTCACCGCGCCATCGGAAATTTCGCCGGGCACTTTATCAGTCCCCACGGAGAAGTTTTGACCAAAGAGGCCTGGCACAATCACGAACGAGATTGGCTGCCAGCCCCGGAGGATCACGTGTTTGTGCAATCGTTGATGACCGGGCGCGTTGTGGAACCGGGCAAATTCGCGAATTGGATCGCGCCGCCGATTCGCGGGATTAATGGGCAGCCGTTGAATTTTGAGTACGTGCGGTTTAATTAGCAGCTATCGCAATCTATTCGGAACGATTTCCGATTCTTGCCCAGATTGGGATCGGCAAAAAAGAGGCCGCTCAGGTAATTCGGGCGGCCCGGTCAACCATAAGAATATTCTTGGGATGGCTAGCTAGGTTTTCTTGGGACTTTGGCACCTTTCTTGCGTGCCTCGGAAAGACCAATGGCGATGGCTTGCTTGCGACTCCTCACCGTGCCACCTTTCCCGCCTTTTCCGGATTTCAGCGTGCCTCGCTTTTCGCGGTGCATCGCGCTTTTAACACTCTTGCCGGCGGCTTTACCGTATTTGCCCCCACCGGACTTGCTTCGCGAACTGGCTGCCATTTCCCCCTCCTGCTAGTTAGGATGTGGGCTCGGACGGGCTTGAGTGTAGCGCAGCGAGAAAACAATCGTTTCAGTAGAATCGTGGAGGGCGGATACGGAGTTCTTGTAGTTCAAGGGTCAGATCGTACGCGAAATCATAAGGTGCCAATCAGCCATCGGGGGTTCCCGAGGAGAAATCAGTCCTCGGAAGAATTACAGAATTAGGAGAAGCGAGCCCGGTCGTATTTCTTGATAGTGCGCCGGCCCGAAGGTGATCGGCACCTAATGCAAATCTACTATTGACCCTTTGGCCGCGCACGTGGGATCGTACGGGAACCGACGTAAGTTAAGTGTTTTCTGTTTGAAGGGGACTGTTCATGGCTGTGTCCGCTCCGAGCCTCACAAGTAGTCACGCGCACGTTTCCGGTGACTCGATCTACGATAAATTGAATTCTAAATGGCATAAACCGGCGTTGCTGGGATTCATGGCCATTGTCTTGGCGCACTGGGGCGAACACCTGGTGCAGGCTTACCAAATTTACGTGATGGGCTGGCCTCCGGCGAAGGCAGGCGGGATTTTAGGTTTGTGGTATCCGTGGCTGATCAAGTCGGAAGTGCTGCATTACAGTTATGCGTTGGTGATGCTTATTGGCATTTGGGTTTTGCGTAAAGGGTTTACGGGAACTTCGCGCAAGTGGTGGACCGCTGCGTTGGTTATTCAATTCTGGCATCACTTTGAACACCTGCTGCTCATCACGCAAGCGACCATGCATCACAATTTTTGGGGCAAGCCCGTTCCGGTGAGCATTCTGCAGTTGGTAATTCCGCGCGTTGAACTCCACCTTTTCTATAATTCCGTCGTGTTTGTGCCGATGGTGATCGGCATGTACTACCACATGTTTCCGCCGGTAGGTGAGGAGCAAGCGGCGTGCAACTGCTCGTTGCATCAGCACAGTCTCGCCGACGCGCGAGCCGTTTAATGAAGGCTCGGCGGCGAGCCGCTTGGGGCATATTAGCCTGAAGTTATACCGGCGGAGTAACACGTTGGCGATCCCTCCCACCCATGCGCCCGCAGAACGCCCTCTAACATCTGAATTCGATTTATTGCGAGTACCTGGAGTGGGCCGCTTTTTGAAATGGCGGCATTCACGCACGGTGCTGCAGATCCCGCTGCTGCTCATCAGCATCATCATGATTTTGCAGGGATTGTTCGGCCCGACGCTCGCGCCAAAAAATCTTGCCACGGTTTTGAGCTGGGTGCACTTTCGCGGTGCACTCGTATTGGTGCTCCTCTGCGCCGGTAATTTTTTCTGCCTGGCATGCCCGTTCATGCTGGTACGCAACGCGGCACGGCGATTTTTTAAGCCGTGGATGAATTGGCCGCGTGTGCTGCGGAATAAGTGGGCCTCCATTGGATTATTTGTGGGTATTTTATTTCTGTACGAGCTATTTGGTCTGTGGAATTCGCCGTGGTGGACGGCTTGGCTCATCGTCGGCTATTTCGTCGCCGCGCTGGTGATTGACGGCGTTTTTAAACACGCAACGTTTTGCAAATTTGTTTGTCCCATCGGGCAATTTAATTTTGTGGCTTCCACGGTTTCACCGCTGGAAGTGAAAGTGCGCGATCGTGACGTTTGCGTGCACTGCCATACTAAAGATTGCATTCGTGGGCGACGCAATCGCCCGACCAGGCCCGATTTTGTAGTGCTACAACGTGGTTGTGAGCTGGCACTTTTTCAAGAACTTAAAGTGGGCAACATGGACTGCACGTTTTGCCTGGATTGCGTGCACGCCTGCCCTCACGACAACGTGGGAATACTCGGCGGCGTGCCGGCCGCGGAATTGATGACCGACCCGATGCGTTCTGGAATTGGATTGTTTTCGCGTAGGACAGATATAGCGGCATTAGCGATGGTGTTCTGCTTTGGGGCGTTAGTAAATGCGTTCGGGATGGTCAGTCCGGCCAATGTAGTAGAAAAATGGCTTGGCGCAGTGCTTCACGTGCAGGCGCAAGCGCCGGTCCTTGGCGCAATCTTTGTATTCTTTCTGATTGTGGAGCCTGTCGTATTGCTGGGGCTCGCCGCCTGGCTTACCAAAAGTTTGCATGGTAGCTCACGGGCAATGCTTCCGCTGGTGGTGAGGTATTCGTACGCCCTGGCGCCGCTCGGTTTTGGTATGTGGCTGGCGCATTATGGGTTTCACTTCTTTAGCGGGTTTTATACATTTATTCCCGTGGCACAAAATGCTGTCGCTAGTCTGGGTTGGCCGATCCTGGGTACTCCGGCCTGGCGGTTGACCGGTATACCGGCGCGATTTATTCAGCCTATGGAGCTAGGATTTTTGTTGCTCGGGGTGGCGGGATCGCTGCTGGTGGCATTTCGGCTGGCTGAAGAAGATTCGCCGGGGAAAGTTATGCGCGCGTTCGTGCCATGGGCTTCGGTGAGCCTGATTATCTGGCTCGCCTCTGTGTGGCTGATGTATCAGCCGATGGAAATGCGCGCGATGTTGATGGGCGGCTAAAGGCAAAAAGATTTGTGATAACGAGTTTATCGACAGAGGTGCGAAGGGCGGAACTGTTAGCGGGGGTGCGCGAGCGTTGCAAGATTCCCATGCTGATGTTTGTCGCGTTTAGTTTGCTGTCCCTTCCATTAGCGCCATCAGTGCGTGCCCATAATGGTCCGCCATTTCCGATCATCGTGGACCAGCGCGTCGGGCCGTGTATTGTTTCGCTCTGGACGCATCCGGACATCGGTGTTGGAACCTTTTTTGTCATGGTGGATGCGGCACCGGGAACTGCGATTCCCAGCGATTTGAAGATCGATCTTGGAATACAGCCGGTTAGCGGGCGGCTTGCAGAGGTGATTTACGCGACGCGGCGCGAGAATTTGCGCGGCCAAGTGGAATACAAGACCGAAGTAAATTTCGATCGCCAAGAATTTTGGCGTGCGCGACTGATTTTGCATAGTTCACAGGGTGACGGCGAGTCGACAGCAAGCGTGGAAGCCACGCCGGCGGGATTCGGCCGATGGGACTTGCTGTTGTACCTGCTGCCCTTTGCGGGCGTCGGATTTTTATGGTTCAAGGCCGTTACGGCTAAGCGCAGCCACAGAAGAAAACAACTGGAGGCTAGGAAGCCGCCGATCGCGGTTTGCGTCCTGGCGATTTTAGTCGGCGCGAGCTTGATGCTCTCTTCCGGATGCGGAAAAAACAAGTTGCCGCGGAAATCTTCGAAAGAATATGTCGCGTTCGTGTCCACTTTTTATACCGGGCTCGCTGCGTTGCAGGTGGGCGACGATGTTCGAGCCGAAAACAAACTTGGGCAAGCGACGCAAATCGCGCCTGGCGAGCCGGCCGGCTGGGCTGATTGGGGAATACTCGCACTGCGGCAGCGAAACTTTGACGTTGCCGCCCAGAGGCTTGATGCGGCGCGCGACCTGGCGCCGAAGAACGATCACATTTATTACCTCCTCGGGCTTTTGGAGAGCAATCGCGGCCGCTCTGCGGAAGCCATCGCCGACTGGCGCAAGGCTGTGGACTTAAATCCACAAAATCTGCGTGCTACGTATCAGTTGGCGGAAGAGATTGAACGCCAAGGTGACCAGGGTGGCGCCGAGGAATTTCAAAAATTGGTTGACAAAATTCTGGCGGTGCAGCCGGATAATTTGGCGGCATTGCTGGAATTGAGCCGTATCGCGGCAAAGCGCGGCGACGCGGCCACGCTACGCTCCACAGTGGATCGGATTGAGAAGCAATCTGCCGGTTGGGCGCCCGAAGCGAAACAACAATTGGCGGCATTGCAGGCGGCGGTTGCTGGCCAGGACACCCATCCGGCAGCGACGCGAACGGCGTTTTTGCGAAACGTATTGATGCGCGATTCGAATTTCCGGCAAAGCCTGGCGGTCATTAAAGCGGCGGCGGGAGAGGAGGCGGAGCCATTCACGCATTTCGTGAGATTGGAAACGCCTGTGTTTGCGCCAGCTGCTGCAGACTTGGGCGTAACGTTCGAACCGAAACCACTGGAAATAGTCGCGCCCGATCAAGGCGCGGGTGGGCGATGGGATTGGATCGGAGCGGTGAGCCTAAGCAGTGAAGCGGCTCCGACCGTTGTCGTGGCGAATGGACGGGAAGTACGGCTAACTAGCGAAGCAAAATTTCCTTTTCCGGGAGGCGCGTCTAATGAGCCGCCGCTTCCCGAAGGTATCTTGCCGATGGATTTTAATTATGATTTTAAGACTGATTTGGTGCTTGCGGGGGCGGGTGGAGTTCGGTTCTGGCGGCAGGACAGTCCCGAGAAGTTCACCGATGTGACGGCACAAACAAAATTGCCGAGTGCGATCGTCAATGCCCGGTATCTGGGCGTATGGGCCGTGGACATTGAGGCCGATGGGGACCTGGATGTGGTGATGGGCTCGAAAGAGGGCGCGCCGTTGGTTTTGCGAAACAATGGTGACGGCACGTTTACGGGGATTCATCCATTTGCGAACGTGAGCGGGGTGCAGGGCTTTGCATGGGCGGATTTGAATGGCGACGGCAATCCTGACGCGGCGATTATCGATGGCGCTGGCCGGTTGCATATTTTTATGAATGATCGTGCGGGAAAGTTTCACGAGCGAGCGCTGCCTGGTAACTTGCCGCGCATCAAAACCATCAACGTCGCAGATGCAAACAAGAATGGAGTTCTAGATTTGTTGGCTGTCCAAGAGGACGGAAACATTATCCGGTTGGCAGACAAATTGGCCGATTCCGAAAAGAATGATGGATCGGATTGGGATTCTGCAGTGATCGCACAAGTGCCCGATCCAGCCAGAAATTTGGCGGGCGACGTACGATTGCGGGTCGCAGATTTGGACAACAATGGAGCGTTCGATTTATGGCTGGCGCGGACTTCTGCTGAGCCCGCGAAGACAAATGCTGGCGCGCTGGTGTGGTTGGCGAATCAGAATGGCAAATTTGAACTGATGGCAAACCCGATGGGACCGGCTCAGGTTTTTGATGCGGCCGACCTTGATGGCAAAGGGCGGATGGATCTGTTGGGCCTGTCCGTGGATGGGCAACCGT
>JAUTXJ010000436.1 GCA_030838075.1 Acidobacteriaceae bacterium | reverse complement strand
TGGCGCTAGCGTGAATTTCCGCCAATATCAGAAAACTTATCTTGAACTTGCTTGACGCACTCGCGGACGCGCGGGTAGTGTATTCGTACCTGTAAGACCTAATCACGGTACTTCGTCGAGGGAAGCCCGCAATTTTTCGGGGAGTGCGCTCGTGAATCATAAACAAATTGAGGAGACCGTCATGATGGCATGGATCCGCAGCCTCGCGCTGGTGCGCAGTTTTGTACTGGCCGCTGTCTTTTTTCTGAGCGCACTGGCCATCAACGGCAATGCACAAACTTTTCGCGGAACAATTCTCGGTACCGTTACGGATACCTCCGGTGCTGCGGTCTCCGGCGCCACTGTAAGCGTAAGGAATACCGGCACGGGGCTCCTGCGCACGGTCACCACCGATGATGACGGAAACTTCAGCGCGCCCGAGCTGCCCATCGGCACCTATAGCGTCACGGTAGAAAAATCCGGCTTCAAGGCCGGCTTAGTGAGTGGCATCAGCGTGGAAGTCTCCACCGAACGCCGGGCCGACGTGATACTGCAGCCCGGCGAGATTTCCGAGATTGTGGAGGTGTCGGGAGACACTTTGACGCAGGTGGAATCCACTTCCAACACGCTGGGCGGCATCATCGAGTCCACGGTAGTCACCAATCTTCCTGTTAACGGCCGCGACTACCAGAAGCTGATCTTTCTGGTGCCCGGTGTCGCCGGCTCTCCAGACCAGATTACCGATTCGCCCGGCTCCTTCGGCGTTTTCTCCGTCAACGGAGCGCGCGGCCGCGCCAACAATTTCCTGCTCGATGGCACGGACATGAATGACGGCTACCGCAACGATCCGGCCATCAACGAAGCCGGGGTCTTCGGCACGCCCGCGACCATTCTGCCTATCGAAGCCATCGCCGAGTTGCGCGTGCTCTCCAATTTCGAACCCGAATATGGCCGCAGCGCCGGCGGCGTAGTCAACATCGTAACCAAAAGCGGCACCAATGCCATTCACGGAACGGGTTTCGAGTTTTTCCGCAATAACGCCCTCGACGCCCGCAATTTTTTCAACCAGGTCGGTTCGCCGCAAAATCCCTTTCACAATAATCAGTTTGGGGGAGCGCTGGGCGGTCCAATTAAGCGCGACAAAACCTTCTTCTTCGTTGACTACGAAGGCATGCGTGAAAAGGGCGCCGAATCTAGCACCGCCTGCGTACCTACCGCCCAGGATATCGCCACTGCTACCGCCGCGAACGGCACAGCCGTCAATCCCGTTATCTCTGCTCTGCTCGCCAGAAATCCCTGGCCCGCGCCAAACCTCGGCGGTTCCTGCCTCACCGATGGATCTGACGGGCAGACCCCGGTGACCGCCAACGTCTCGCTGGCCACGCCATTTTCAAACCGCGTCGATAGCGCTATCGTAAAAATCGATCACAACATCAACACCAACAATCTCTTGACCGGCCGCTATTACATCGGCGACAGCACACAAAGCTTCCCGCTGGCGCTGGTCGGCGGTGGACTCGTTCCGGGCTACAACACTTCCACGCCAACACGCGTGCAACTTATTTCTATTTCCTACGTTTCCACACTTACGCCGTCCATCGTCAACGAAGCGCGGCTAGGCTGGAACCGCTTCGCCGAGGGATTTTTCCCCCAGGATCGCAACTTCGATCCCACCAGCATCGGGCTGGACACCATAGGCCCGGGCACCGCCAATGCCGCGCCCTACAATTTCGGACTCCCCAAAATAAGCACCTCCGGACTTGCTCCTCTAGGGGCCGACAATGGCGATCCGCGCCAGCGCGTCGATACCAACTGGCATTACATCGACAATATTTCCTGGACGCTCGGTAAGCACGCCATTAAGTTCGGCTACGAATTCAGACGTACTTCCATATCCCAAATGTTCAATCGCGGCTTCCGGGGAACCCTTTCCTTCAGCACGCAGCCCACTGGAGTGACCGGTCTCCAGGAATTTCTCGCCGGCACACCCACGGGCGGCTCGCAACGGCAAGGCGACACCAACCGCAACACTTTTGAGAATTCTCACGCCGGGTACATTCAGGACAGTTACCGCTGGAAGAAAAACGTCACTCTTAACTTCGGCGTGCGTTACGACTATTTCGGCCTCATTCAGGAAAAGCACGGCAACTTTACGAATGTCGACACCGCCACCGGATTAGGCGTGCTGGTGGGCCAAGGCCGTCTGTACCAACCGGATTACAACAACTGGGGACCTCGTGTCAGCGTGGCTTGGGATGTGACCGGCAAAGGTAAAACCGTCGTCCGCGCAGGATACGGAATTTTTTATGATGCCTTTTCCCAGGACATGTTTATGGGCCATCTGCCATTCAATAGCGGCTTTGATCCCGGCCCAGCCTATTCAGGATTCGGACCTAACCCCATCTCCTCGGCGGGCGTCAACTCCGGTCCATTCGCCTCGGGTTCTCCGGTGTACGGTTTCGCCAGCCCCATGGGTGACGCTTTCGGAGTGGATCCCAACGTGCGCACGCCATACATGCAGAATTTCAATCTGAATTTCCAGCAGGAGCTAACTCGCAAAACCGTTTTCCAGATCGGCTATGTAGGCTCCAACGGACACAAGTTGCTTCGCTTCCGCGATATTAACCAGCCTACCCAAACACAAATTGACGCTTTCGACATGGCGTGCAATTGCACACTCAGTTATAGCGTCCCCCGTCACTACCCTACTTCGCCTTTCTTCTACATCAATTACCAGGAGGGTTCCGCCAATTCCAATTACAACGCGTTGCAAACCAGCTTGCGCGTAACTGATTGGCACGGACTTACGACCACGTTGAACTACACCTGGTCCCATTCCATCGACGACGCCAGCGACGGCGAAGACTACGTACCCAACGCCTCGCAACCTAACGACAGCACCGCGCCCATCGGTTCCAATCGCGGCAATTCCAACTTTGATGTTCGCAACCGCCTCACCTGGAATTTCATTTATCAATTTCCCAACCACAAAGGCAGCTGGCAGCGGGTCACTGACGGATGGGGCCTAAACGGCATCGTCACCGCGCAGTCCGGCCAGCCGTTCCAGTTGAATTACAATTTCCAAGACGATTTCGACGGCAGCGGAGAAGGCTTCGCCCGCCCTCAGGTCGTGGGACCAATCCATTACTCCAGCGATCCCGCGCAATTCCTGGACCTCACTTCGTTCGCGATTCCATGTACTTATCCGGCGGCAGGCGGAACTGGTTTCGCTGATAGCTGCATTCCGGGCACGCGCCATTTCGGCAACGAAGGACGCAACTCCCTTATAGGTCCGCATTTCCGCCAGTTTGATTTTTCCATCTTCAAAGACACCGCCATTACCGAGCGCATAAAACTGGAGCTGCGCTTCGAGGCCTATAATTTATTCAACCACCCGAATTTCGCTAATCCTTATCTTCCGTCGTTTATCGCGGACGCCGCAGCGAATGGCATAGGCTCCAACGGCAGGTCCCTTGGAGCTTTGCGCCTGACGGCCACCGGAGACGTTGGCATCGGCTATCCCTTTCTGGGAAGCGGCGGTCCTCGCGGCTTGCAAATCGCAGCGAAAATCAGCTTTTAGCCTCTCGCGTGCCGAAGCAGGTTCAGCTGCTGACTTCTCATCCTCCGACTTATCCTCGAATGGCCTGGCAAACCGCCAGGCCGTTCTGTTGTACGCCGTGCATGTTCGGCAGCTAGCGGGTGAAAGTCCCGTCCCAACCTGATGGAGGTGAAGGGTAGCGAAGCGCAAGGGCGTCACCGTGAGGTGGGGTCTGAAGGAAGCGTGGAGCAAAGA
>JAUTXJ010000425.1 GCA_030838075.1 Acidobacteriaceae bacterium | reverse complement strand
GGAAGGCTCAGGGTCAGCACGCCATTCTGATAATCGGCCTTAATGTCATCCGTTTTCACGGAGTTGGCCAACGAGAAGCTCCTGCTGAACGAGCCATAGGCGCGTTCGATGCGCAGATAGTTGTCTTCGTTCACCTTGCTCTCGAACTTGCGTTCGCCGCGAATCGTGAGGATATTATTCTCCACGCGGATGTCCAGATTCTGCGGATTCACATCCGGCAGGTCCGCTTTAACCACTAGTTCATTTTCGGTCTCGTAGATGTCCACGGCCGGCGCCCAAGGCGTCAAGTTCGACTCCATGCCCGTGTGTCCTACGCCTTCGCCAAAAATGCGATTGATCTGTTCCTGTAGGGTTGTAGCCCCGCGGAACGGTTGTTCTAAACGATTCATTGCTCTCATGTGTGATCCTCCTCAGTAATTGATTACACTCCCACCATGAGCGCGCTAACCGCTCATGTACAGATATATAATTATAATTATTTAATAAATATAAGTAGCGCGGTGGCAGCGTCTTACGCCCCTGTGCAAAACGTGTTCCGGTATCAAAGTGCTCACGTGCCCCAAAATTTCAGTTTGTTCATCGCTGACCGCTGGATAGGCTCCTCGTATAACGGCCCTCACGAAGGGCGGGATCACATGGCTTCGATGTTCGAAATTGTTGCTGCCCCCGCGCGCCCCCAACCAAACAAGATTAGGCGCTTCAGCTACAGTGCCCGCAGGTGTTTCTAATACTAGCGTGTCAATCGAACCAGGCAGTCGGTCTCCGTGAGCTATACAGAAACAGCCTCGATATGTCACATTGCACCATGCAAATCCGGACATCGCTGCTTCTCGCTACGAGTATTATTCTCTTTGCGACCGCAACGATTTTGTCCGCCCAGCAAATTCCGGCAATCTCTCAGGATCCACCTCCAGATAAAGAATTTCCCGCGTTAACGGAAGCGCCGGATATAGCAAGTCATGGTGCAAGACTTAACGCAGTGTTTTATTTGGCGTCTGGCAAAGGACCTCACCCGGTTGTGCTCTTGATGCATGGTTTTCCTGGGAATGAGCAAAACATGGACCTCGCCTATGCCATCAGGCGCGACGGCTGGAATGTTTTGGTGCCGCACTATCGGGGCTCATGGGGAAGCCAAGGGAATTTTTCGTTCACCAACTCGCTAGAAGACACTCAATCCGCGATTCAGTTTTTGCGCGACACAGAAAATATCAAAAAATATCGGATCGACCCCAAAAGGATTGTAGTCATTGGTCATAGCATGGGAGGGTTTATGACCGCCTACGTGGCGGCTCACGATCCACAAATTCTTGGGGTTGCGATGATCTCCGCGTGGAATATTGGCGCTAGTATGGTGCGCCCCTCTGCGAAAGAACGCGTACTGAGTTTCGCGCCTGCCTCTTCGCGTCTCTCGGGCACAACACCGGACGCACTCGCGGCTGAAGCTCGCCAGAACAGTGAGAACTGGGATTATTTGAAATTTGTGCAGAGCTTGAAGAGTCGCCCCGTCCTCATAACCGAGGCGGTTGATCGAAATGTGGACGATAACAAGGCAATGGCACAAGCATTACGACAAGCTGGCAATCCGAATGTTTCAGAGTTAGAAATGCAAACAGACCATTCTTACGCGGATCATCGCATCGCACTTCAGACAACAATACTAAAGTGGCTCGAAGATTCGTTTACGCAAAATATTCAGTAAAGGCTAAGCTCCAAGCCCAAGGCTAACTCCTCGTAAATTGGTGCAGCCGGGCAAGTGCTTTAAACCAAATCCACCTGTCCGATTTGCCCGCGATCTGAGGTGACCCGCAACTGTCCGGCAATCGGGAAGTTAGCTGGCCGTCAAATCCACGCTATCCCACACCTTCACTACAAGAGCGCCGCAAATCCGTGTATTCTGACGCGCTATGAATAAAAAAACGAAACCAATCGTGTTAACCGTCCTCGATGGCTGGGGATATCGCGCGGAAACCAAGGACAACGCCATCGCGCTGGCCCGCAAGCCTGCTTACGATGAGCTGCTGCGTAAATTTCCAAATACTTTGATTCACACTTCCGGCCCCTTCGTGGGCCTGCCCGAAGGGCAGATGGGCAACAGCGAAGTGGGCCACATGAATATCGGCGCCGGTCGCATCGTGCATATGGACATCACTCGCATCGATCTATTGATCGCCAATAAACAGTTGGAAAACGTACCGCTCTTTCAACAGGCCATGGATCGTGGCCGCGAACGCCAACTCCATTTCATCGGATTGTTAAGCGATGGCGGCGTGCACTCGCACATCCAACATTTGTTTGCGTTGCTGGAAATGGCCAAGCACAAAAAAGTGGAGAAAGTCTTTGTCCATTGCTTCATGGACGGACGAGACACGCCGCCGCACAGCGGCCGCGAATTCGTCAAGCAGCTGCAGCACAAGATGCGCGAGCTAGGCGTCGGCGAAATCGCCACGCTAGTGGGCCGCTACTATGCGATGGACCGCGACAATCGCTGGGAGCGCATCGAGCTGGCTTACCGCGCCATGGTGCATGGCGAAGCGCCCTCGCGCACCGACGATCCTGTTGCAGCCCTCAGCAAAAGCTACGAGCAGGACGTCACCGATGAATTCATCAAGCCTATCGTGGTCACCAAAGGCACCGCCGACTCAGCCAAGCCAGTCGGTTTGATTCGCGACGAAGACGCGGTCATTTTCTTTAATTTCCGCGCCGATCGCGCCCGGCAGATGACCTATGCCCTCGCCGCGCCCGATTTCGATAAGTTTGCCGAGCCGCAAAGACCAAAAAATCTCTTTTTCGTCGCCACCACCCAATACGACAAAAACTGGCCGTGGCTGAAATACATAATTTCCCCCGAAAAACTCGAACAGATATTGGCGCAAGTCTTCGCTGAGCTCGAATACAAAAATTTGCGCTGCGCCGAAACCGAGAAATACGCCCACGTGACTTACTTTTTTAACGGCGGCGTGGAAAAGCCTTTCGGCGGCGAAGAACGCATCCTCGTCCCCTCGCCCAAAGTAGCCACCTACGACTTGAAGCCGGAAATGTCCGCCGCGGGAATCACCGACACCGTGGTGAACGCCATCGAGAAAGGCGAATTCGACGCCATCATCATGAATTATGCGAACGCCGACATGGTCGGCCACTCCGGGAAATTAGAAGCCGCCATCCAGGCCGTTGAAGCCGTGGACGCAGGCTTGGCGCGAATCTATCAAACGCTCAAAGCCCGCGGAGGCACCTGGCTCATCACAGCCGATCACGGCAATGCCGAAATGATGATGGATCCCAACACCGGCGGTGCGCACACCTACCACACCACCAACCCGGTGCCTTTTATTTTGGTGAACGGCGACGAGCAACTCCGCTTGCGATCCGGCGGCTCGCTGCGTGACATCGCGCCCACAATACTGGGCGTTCTCGGGCAGCGCCAACCCAAGGACATGACCGGAACCGATCTGCGCTTATCTTCTTAACGGTTTCAACGCATTAACAATTTCAACGCGCAACGAATTAGAGGTAACTGTGAGCGTCCGCACCGAACCCGCGAATACCAAACTTGTAATTGGCGTCTGGCATTCCTTCTTCTCCGAATGGAATGCCAAGCCGGTAATGGCCTACACCCTCCGTCAACGCTGGCCACAGATGAACGTAGTACACGTCACGAATGTCGAGCGATTGCCCGCCGAATTGGCCGACGCGGATATTTTTGTCGGCAGCGTGTTGCG
>JAUTXJ010000385.1 GCA_030838075.1 Acidobacteriaceae bacterium | reverse complement strand
GGCTCGCCCGCCGCGTACCGTTCGCCTGCTGACTGGTAAATCGCAGTTCCCTGATCGCCACTTGAAATCTTTCGCATCGGATTTAATTGAATCGCGCCGACATCCGGTGCGATCGCCGAAAGCAGTTCCGGAGTGACTGGAACCCGTAACTGCACCACCCTGACATGGTCCTTTCCGTGAATTGCGCGGAGGCTCACCAGCGATAGTTGGTCCTTTTTTCTGCCCTCTTCTTGAAGTAATCCCGCGAAGGCGTCCGCTCCTTTCGCTACTTTGTAGAGGAATGTCTGATCATCCGAAAATGTGATCGACAGTTCGGGCAATTCGCGGTCGTGCACAGCTTTCGATTGGGCCGCCAGAGTACTCTCGAACTCTTCTTCGCTGCTTCCTCTTGTTGCCGGCCCGTGCGCCGCGGCAATGTGCTCAGCCATATCGGCGAGGCTATTGATGCGCACCTGGATGTCTTCATAGAGCAGGTAAGCGCCCAGCTGCGAATACAAAATCCGTCCCGCGAGCGCAACCAACGTTACGATCAGCAAAATGGGAACCAACGCGATAAACAGGTAAGCCACGATCAAGCGGTTGCGCAAACTCCACAACAGTCGCGACCGCCACCACCCGATCATGCGAAAGAGCAGATAAAATAGGCAGAGAACGGCTAAAAATTTGACAAAATTGGCGATACTGCCGCTGAGGTCCGCGACGATAGCCACTACGCCCAATGCAAAAATCACCAGCGCGACAATGTCGAAACCAGACAGTCGCCGCCAAAACATTTTCAAACTGGAAGAGAGAGGATTCATCGGCAAGTGTAGACCAACACTTTACCTGACTTTCGCGCGCCACGGACTACAGACGGCTGAGGCAGCCAGCCCGTTTTGAATCATTTTGGAGTTTCTTACTGACGACCGGTCCGTTTACGCTCTAGGGATTGGGCACTTCTTCCCGCGGTGGATTACTCACCCGGCTATGGTGCCGGCTGTACGTGAAATAAATTACTAACCCAATCACCAGCCACACGATCAACCGAATCCAGTTCACCACGCCCAGCTTGACCATCATGTAGCCATTAAAAAGAATCCCCAGGATCGGCACCACAGGAACCCACGGCGTTCGAAATGGCCGTGACTGTCCCGGATTCGTTCGCCGCAGCACCATCACTGCAATACACACAATGACGAACGCCAGCAGCGTCCCGATATTCACCATTCGTCCGATATCGTCGATCGGCGTAACGCTTCCCACAATCGCCGCCAATAGGCCAACCAGGATGGTGTTTTTATAAGGCGTGCGGTACTTGGGGTGCACTGCTGCGAAAAATTTTTTCGGCAGCAGGCCGTCATTCGCCATCGAGTAAAGCACGCGCGTTTGCCCTAGCAGCATTACCAGCATCACGCTGGTCAATCCCGCGAGCGCACCCAAGGTAATAATGTGGGACGCCGTAGACAATCCCCGATCCATGAACGCCCGCGCCACTGGAGCCTCAATATTGACGTCCTGCCAATGCACCATCCCGGTCAAGACGCCAGCCACCGCGATATAAAGGACTGTGCAGATAAGCAATGAAGCGATGATTCCGATCGGTAAATCTCGTTGCGGGTTCTTCGCTTCCTGCGCGGTCGTGGAAACAGCATCAAATCCGATGTAAGCGAAAAAGATGTACGCAGCTCCGGCACCGATGCCACTGAATCCCATGGGCGCAAAACTGTGCCAGTCGGTGCCCCAGTTCGCTAGTGAAACATATCGCGATCCCAGTCCGATCACGAAGAGAACCACCGCGACCTTGACGACCACGATAGTCGCGTTAAACCGCGCGCTCTCCTTAATCCCCACCACCAGAATCGCGGTAATCACCAGCGCGATAATAAATGCCGGCAAATTAAACCCAATCTCCATACCAAAAATTCGCGGCGCGTTCATCAGTTCGTGCGCGCGCTGCAATAAATCGGGCGATTGCGTGGCCATGATGGAGCTGACCTTGTCAAGAAAAGCTTGGGTCCCCGGCACCATCGTCGAATCCGAACTAATTGCAATCTGTCGCGCCACTTCTTTTTCTGCCGTCGAGAGCGCCGTCCAGTGATCGTAGGCTAACCACAGTGGCATTCGCAGATGAAACATGTTCAACAGCTCGATGAAGTGATTCGACCAGCCCGAAGAAACTGTGCTGGCACCCATGGCATACTCGAGCGTCAGATCCCAGCCGATAATCCACGCAATCAATTCGCCCAGAGTCGCGTAAGCATAGGTGTACGCGCTCCCCGCCAGCGGAATCATCGCCGCAAACTCCGCGTAGCACAGCCCCGCGAACGCGCACCCCATTCCGGATAGCACGAAAGAAAGCATTAATCCTGGCCCGGCGTAGTGCGCGCCCAAACCTGAAAGCACAAATATACCTGCGCCGATGACAGCGCCGACCCCGAGAGCCGTCAGTTGAAAAGGTCCCAGTGTCCTCTTCAAGCTGTGCGTGCCGGTCTCTGTGGATTCCGCCAGCAACATGCTCATCGGTTTTTTTGTGAATAACGGATTACCCATGCAGACAGTCTCCCGGAGAGGTCATCCCCACGTCAGGCCAATTTGGATTAGAACTGTGACATTGTAGGTTGCTCACACCTTTTGCCCTACAAAAAAATCACATAGCGAATAAATCCTGCGTGCCCCAGCAGTCTTTTTTGCATAGCAGAATTTCATCATGCACATACCGCAAAAAATCACTCCACCGTCTGCTGCGCTCGCGCACGCCGTGACCACATCAGATACACCGGCACTCCCAGCAGCACAATCAATAATCCGGGCCAGGTCGTCTGCGTCTTGTACAAGAGCAGAACAAACATGATCGCCGAAGCCGCGACAATATAAAGCAACGGTACAAATGGATACCCGAACGCCCGGTACGGCCGCTCCGCATCAGGCCGTTTCCTGCGCAAAACGAATATCCCCGCAATGGTCAGGGCATAAAATATCAGCACCGAAAAAACAACATAATCCAATAGGTCGCTGTACAAATTGCCGTACGTGATCGCTCCAGACGCATCCACGTGGCGCGTGCGCAAGAGAATCAGCACGATAATCCACACGCCCTGATATATCAGCGCCACGGCAGGCACGCCGCGTTTATTCAAGGTCCCAGTCGCGCGAAAAAACAACCCATCCTTGGCCATCGCATACGCGACGCGTGCGCCCGCCAGAATCAATCCGTTGTTGCAACCGAACGTGGAAATAATAATTGCCACCGCCATGATCGAAGCGCCCACCGGGCCAAACACTGCGTTCAGCGCCGCCGACGCTACTCGATCATCGGGCGCATGTTGAATTTGCGCCAAAGGCAGCGCGCACAAATACGCCACATTTGCCAGAATGTACAGCGTGATTACAATCATGGTTCCAAACGCCATCGACAGCGCCACATCTCGCTTGGGATTTTTCACTTCCGCCGCCGTGAAACCAATGTTGTTCCAGGCATCCGCGGAAAACAGCGACCCCACCTGGGCCACGCCAAACGCGATAAATAATCCAAACGCTCCGCTGGCCGCGGTGACGGTAGGCACAAAACCGTGCAGAAAATCCGAACCAGGCTCAATTGGCTCCGCTCCCCGGATCGCCCAGAAATGTGAAAAATTATCGCTGATGGCCGCCGAGTTGCGCCCTACAAACACACAAAGAAAAATCAATCCCAGCAATGAAAGCGTCTTCGCGCTCGTAAAAATATTCTGAATGATCTTGCCCAGCTGCACTCCGAGGGTATTCAAAAATGTCAAAAAAATGATCATCAGCACAGCCACCAGCTGCTGCACCGATAAGCTGATGGCGTATTTCGACGATATCGCCAGCGGATGCACCACCCAGGTTTGCGGCGAAATCGCTGGCGCCAATACTCCCAGGTACCGCGCAAATCCAATAGCTACCGCCGCGATCGTGCCCGTCTGGATCACCAGAAATAATGTCCAGCCGTAAAGAAAACCCCACAGCGGCGAATATGCTTCCCGCAGGTAAATATATTGACCACCGGCGTGCGGAAATAAAGCCGCGAGCTCGCCATAAGAAAGCGCCGCCGAAATCGTCAGCAACCCGGTAATGATCCACGCGAAGAGTAGCCCGCCCGCGGACCCCGTCTGCCTGGCAATATCCGCGGACACGATAAAAATCCCCGAGCCAATCATCGAGCCCACAACGATCATCGTGCCGTCAAACAGCCCGATGGCGCGCACAAATCCGCCTTCGCTTCGCGCCACGCCAGGCACCGTCGCTACTTTAATCTCGGCCATATCCGCCATTTTTCATTGCACCGAATCTCGCCGTTCCAGCAAATCCGAATACTGCCGCGCGCGCTTACCCACATTTTCCGCACGTAAAATGTCGCTTATAATCGCCACCGAGTCCGCCCCCGCATCAATCACTTCAGCCGCTCGTTCTAGCGTAATCCCGCCGATGGCCACGATGGGGCTATCCGTCATCGTGCGTGTCTCCCTTACAAACCCCACGCCCACCACCGGATCGGGACTCTCTTTTGAGCCCGTCGCGAAAATGGGCCCTATCGCAACGTAATCCGCTGAAGTTTCCAGCGCGCTGCGGAATTGCCCCGCGTTATGCGTCGACACTCCTACCCATTTCCTGTCGCCCATCACCACGCGGGCTTGTTCCACTCCCAAATCGTCCTGCCCTACATGCACACCACGGGCACCCGCAAGCGCAGCGACATCCGCGCGGTCATTTACAATAAATTGCACTCCGGCAGGATTCAGATATTCGACCAGGTCACAAGAAGTCTCAAACAATTCGCGCCCTGAAGCTCGCTTGTTCCGGTATTGGATCAAGCGCACGCCTGCGTCAACGAGGCTCTTTGCGCATTCTTTTGCGGGAATCTTCAACAATGCTGCGTCTAATATCACATACAGTCGCGGCAGAACAAGGCGCATCGGCACCTATTTCCCGTTAGTCCCCAACAATCGATCGATAAAATGGGTATCAAACCGCCCCGCGGCGAAATCCGGGTCCGCTAAGATTCGCCGGTGCAATGGAATAGAAGTTCTGATGCCTTCAATCACGAACATTTCCAGCGCTCGCTTCATGCGGCCAATGGCTTCCCCGCGATCGCGCCCCTTCACGATCAATTTCGCAATCATCGAATCGTAATAGGGTGGAATCACGGCATCGGCGTGCGCCGCCGAATCGACCCGCACTCCGGTTCCACCTGGCGCCTGAAAAGTTGTAATGCGCCCTGCCGAAGGCACAAACGTCTCCGGATCTTCCGCATTAATCCGGCACTCAATCGCATGTCCCGAAAAATGAATCTCTCCGGTGGCATCCTGCAAGTGCTCGCCGGCCGCGATTCGAATCTGCGCTTTGATCAGGTCCACGCCGGTAACCAACTCGGTCACCGGATGCTCCACCTGGATGCGCGTATTCATCTCGATAAAGTAGATGGATCCATCTTCATCCATCAGAAATTCCACCGTACCGGCGTTGGTATACCCAATCTTGCTCAAAGCCTTGACAACTTTGGCGCCGAGATCTTTTCGCTGCTTGGCATCAATCGCGGGCGATGGCGACTCTTCAACCAGCTTCTGGTGACGCCGCTGAATACTGCACTCCCGTTCGCCCAGGTGAATAATGTGCCCGTGCTGGTCGCCGAGCACCTGGTATTCGATATGCCGCGGGTGCTCGATAAATTTTTCCGCGTACATATCGGGATTGCCAAAAGCCTGGTAGGCCTCGCTGCTTGCCGCCTGAAACGCCGCCAACAAATCTTCCACGCGGCGCACGATGCGCATCCCGCGCCCGCCACCACCAGCCGAAGCCTTCAAAATAAGAGGGTAGCCAATTTTGGCCGCCGAGGCCGCAAGCCCTTCTTCACCCTGAATGATTCCGTCGCTGCCTGGAACCGTCACCAGTCCAGCCGCGCGAACTTCCCGCCGCGCGCGGTCCTTGTCGCCCATCATCTCGATGATTTCCGGCGTCGGGCCGATAAAAGTGATTTCCGAGGCTTCGCAAACTTTCGCGAAATTGGCATTTTCAGAAAGAAACCCGTAGCCCGGATGAATGGCGTCCACGTTGGTAATTTCTGCCGCGCTGATTACTTGCGGAATGTTCAGATAGCTCTCACTGCTGCGCGCCGGCCCGATGCACACCGCTTCGTCCGCGAAGCGCACATGCAATGAATTGCGGTCCGCCTCGCTATAGACCGCCACCGTGGAAATGCCCAACTCCTTGCAGGCGCAGATGACCCGCAGGGCAATTTCCCCTCGATTAGCTACAAGGATTTTTTGGAACATGGCTCTGGGATGCGGCTATTTCTTCCTACCCGGCCGAATGCCAAACAAGGGCTGGCCATACTCCACCGGCTGCCCATTTTCGACATATACGCGTATGACCTCGCCGCTGGCGTCTGACTCAATTTCGTTCATCAACTTCATGGCTTCCACGATGCACAGGGTCTGCCCGGTTTCGACTTGTGATCCAACCTTCACAAAAGCTTCCGCCCCAGGGCTCGGCGCGCCGTAAAACGTTCCTACAATAGGGGATTTGATCAGATGCAAATCTTCGCTGCTGCGCCCGTCGCCGCCTCCTGTGGGAGCTTGCTGATTAGAGCTGGCGGATGGCGCTGACCCGCTGCCCGTTACGATAATCTCAGGAGCATATCCGCTCCGTGACTGCTGCACCACCACGCCGCTGGACGGCTTGCGCAAACGGATACGCAGGTCCCCTCGCGAGTATTCAAACTCTTCGAGGTTATGCTC
>JAUTXJ010000383.1 GCA_030838075.1 Acidobacteriaceae bacterium | reverse complement strand
GTGAACATTCAGGAACAATCTCCATTCGTCGAAAAGCAATTGCCCGATGCGAAGAAGGCGTTGCTCGATTTTCTCGCTTCCAATGGATATTTTGCGTCCACGGTGGAGATCGAAACTCAGCGCGATGATCCACACAGAATTGTGAATCTGATTTTTCGTGTGAACCTGAACCGGCTCGCGCGCATCGGCGTCATCGAAATTACGGGGGTGTCGAACGAGGAAGCAGAGGCCGGCCGAAAATCCTTGCGCTCCGTCCGAGCGCGACTGAAGGGCGCCAATTTGAAGCCGCGCCAGAAGTATTCGGCGACTCGTCTTCAGAAAGCCACTGACTTTCTTCGCGACCACTTGGCCGACAACGGCCGGTTAGCTCCCTCGCTGAACATGGCGTCGCCTAAATACGACAGAGAAACGAACGTGGCGCACATCACCTTTCAAGCCGTGCCGGGCCCGAAATTGGATTTGCACGTGACCGGGGCGCGAGTCTCTAAACGCACTCTCAAGCGCTTGATACCCATTTTCGAAGAAAATACCGTCGATCTGGATTTGGTTGCCGAAGGCAAACGGAACCTGGCATCGTATTTTGAAGCGAAGGGATTCTTCGACGTAAAAGTCAGTTCGCAAATGAACCGAGAAGGTGACACCGTACAAGTGATTTACGACGTTGAGCGCGGTGAACACCACAAAGTGGCTAGCGTTGGCTTCACTGGTAATCACTTTTTCGATGACGATCAATTAAACAAGCTCTCGCAGGTCAAGAAGGGAAGATTTTTTTCACGAGGCAAATACAGCGCTGAGTTGATAACGAAAACAGTGAACGCCATAACGGCGGCGTATAAGAATGCAGGTTATATAAAAGTTTCGGTTCGCCCCAAAGTGGAAGATTTTGAACCTGAAGTTGATGTGACCGTGACCTTCGTGATCGAGGAAGGTCCGCGCCAATTCGTGCGTTCGCTGCAGGTCGTGAGCAACCAAGGCCAGTCCGTCATCCCGCAGACGCGCAACAAGCCCTTGAACCTGGCACCCGGCAAGCCATATTCGCTGGCCCTGTTGCAGCAGGATCGCGACCAAATCCTCGCCTCCCTGCTCGATCGCGGATATCTGAATGCCCGGTTTACTTCATCTGCGACTCCCGATCCCGCCGACGCTAACGCTTTTGATGTCGTGTATACCATCGACGCAGGTCCGCAAGCGCACACCAAAAATGTTGTCCTCCTGGGTAATGAAAAAACGCGTGCAGATCTCATTCACAACATAATCAAACCGAACGTCAGTGAGGGCGCTCCGATTGGCGAGGGTAAACTGCTGACCGCGGACAGCGATCTTTATGGGCTGGGAATCTTTGATTGGGCCAGCGTGCGGCCCCTTCGGCCCATCAGCACGCAAACCGAAGAAGAGGTGCTGGTCAAGGTTCATGAAGCAAAACAAAACACCGTGATCTTTGGCGGCGGCATCGAGGTGATTCCGCGAAGCGGGAACATTCCTGTGGGAACGGTAGCCATCCCCGGTCTCCCGCCGATCGGGCTGGGAAGTAAATTCAGGACCAGCCAGCAGAGTTTCTTCGGTCCCCGGGGCTCATTTGAATTTGACCGGCACAACGTGCGCGGTCGTGCGGAAACGGCTTCTATTGCCGTCGTGGCATCGCGATTGGATCAGCGTGTGTCGTTTAACTACACGGACCCACATTTTGTCGGTTTATCGTGGGGTTCTCTTTTCACTGTCTCGGGCGAGCGCACTACGGAAAATTCAATCTACACGGCGGAGCTAGGCCAGGCTTCGTTCCAGGTCCAAAAACCGTTGGACGCAAAAAAAACCAAGAAAGTAATTTTTCGTTACAGCTTTGAGCGCACCAATCTTTTGAATATCATGATCCCGGATTTAGTGCTCCCACAGGACCGGCGCGTGCGACTTTCCACTTTTTCGGCGGAGTATCTGCGCGATACGCGTGACAAGCCTCTCGACGCACATCGCGGCATTTATCAGACTTTCGTTTTCGGTGTCACGCCGAGTGCGCTGGGTTCGAGCGCGAATTTTGTGCGCATGCTTGGGCAAACCGCGATTTACAGGCAAGTGAAACCGTGGCTCGTTTTTGCGAACAACGTGCGTTTGGGCCTCGCGGTGCCGTTCGCGGGCAGCGACGTGCCCCTCAGCGAGCGCTTTTTCTCCGGTGGAGCGGATTCGCTGCGCGGTTTCCCCATCAATGGCGCCGGTCCGCAACGCCCGGTGCAGGTGTGCAGCAATCCGAGCGACCCAACCACGTGTACTTTGATCAGCGTCCCGGTCGGCGGAGACATGCTGTTTGTGCTCAATTCCGAGGGCCGTTTTCCCATCCCGCTGAAATCGGGGCTGGGCGGCGTGGTGTTTTACGATGGCGGGAACGTCTACACCAACATAAATTTCCGGCAATTTACCAACAACTACACGAATTCTGTTGGCATCGGATTTAGATATGACACCCTGGTGGGCCCAGTGCGCTTCGACATCGGCTATCGGATTACGTCCGTTCCAGGGGTGAAAGCTACGCAATATTTCGTCACGCTGGGGCAGTCCTTCTGATGAGCAGGCTGGTGAATTTTTTCATGGGCGACACGGTGAAACATGAATAGGCGCAAGTTAGCAAGAGTGGCCATAACGATTGGCACCGCTATACTGGCACTGGTCGTGATTGTTGTCATCGTGGTGCGCACAGCCGCGTTTCACCAGTTCGTCCTTGCCAAGGTCATACAAAAGTTGGAAGCCGCAACCGGGGGTCGTGTCGAGATTGGCAATTTTAGGTTCAGTTGGCGAGGGCTGTGCATCGATTTCTACAACGTTGCCCTGCTCGGTACGGAATCCGCATCGCAGCGTCCTTTATTCGTCGCGGACCACCTGGCAGTAGGGGTGAAGATTCTCTCGGTATGGAAGCGGCAAGTCGATCTAAACGAAATAATTCTGGATCATCCGGTAGCAAATTTACAGATCGATGCGGCAGGTCGTAATAACTTGCCGGCTTCGCCGGCCAGAAAGGCTGCGGACGCAAACTCCAGTAGCAGCATTTTTGATTTGGCTATTCAACACGTAAGCGTTCGATCGGGAGAAATTTATTACAACGATCGAGAAGTGTCCCTCTCGGCTGATGTGCATAATTTTCATGCCGAGAGCACCTTCAGCACCCTGGCGCAGCAATACAAAGTTTCGGCAACCTACGATCAAGGAATACTCACGTATCAGGATTTGAAGCACATACCGCACAGCGTGAATCTGCGTGTAACCGCCACGCGTTCGGGCGTGAGCATCGACGAAATGGTCGCAACGACCGACAAATCCAGAATCGAGATCAACGGAGAATTGAGTAACTATGCAAATCCGTTGTTGGACGTCTCGTACGTGATCCAAATCGACACTGCCGAGGCGGGCGCCATTTTGAACGCAGCGACGACCCCCTCAGGCCAGCTTCAGCTGAGCGGAAGAATAAATTACCGGCAGGCGGGCAATACACCTTTCGTCGACGGGTTGTCCGTGGACGGCGCGTTGGACAGTGCGCTTCTGTCACTTCGCACACCATCGGCCCACGGCGAATTGAGAACAATTCGCGCCAAATATCAATTGTCGAAGGGAAATTTGTTCGTGAGCAACGTGCAAGCGGAAACTTTAGGTGGGCATATTTCCGCGAGTTATCAGATTGACCATCTGGATGCCAAGCCCGCATCCCGCCTCGACGCAACCGCGCAAGGTATTTCCGTGCGTGCGGTCACGGAAGCGTTCGCAATCGGAGCGACACCGCAAATCGCGCTTGCCGCGAAAGCGAATTTAAAAGTCCAGGCAGCCTGGACCGATAACATCCGACGCGGATCGGGCAACGCCAACGCAACCATCAGCACTGCCAGTGCAGGGCAGCAGACGTCTGGCACGCCGCTGGAAGGAAAAATAAACGTCGCTTATCGAGGAAGCAACTCCACGCTTACGGTTTCGGATTCGTATTTTCGCAGTGCGGCCACACAACTGGCGCTTTCGGGCACGCTTAGCGACCGCTCGAATCTTCACATGGAAATGATCGCGTCTGACTTGCATGAAATCGGCTCGCTCGTGCAAAGCCTGCAGCCCGCGAATTCGAACAATGGACCCGTGTTCGATAGCAAGAATCTCGGCGGTGCGGCTCGTTTTCGCGGTGATGTGTCAGGATCGCTGCACGATCCCAGGATCACCGGACAATTGTGCGCCAACAATCTGGATTTCAATGGCAGCCATTGGCGAACACTTGAAAGCGGAGTGGACCTCAGTAGCTCAGGAGCCGCGCTACTGAACGCGAGCTTGCAGGGCAAACAGCAGGGAGAATTGGCGGGCACCGTTCGCGTCGGACTCACGAAGTGGTCGTTCAAAAACAACAGTCCAATCCGTTTGCAAATTACGGCAACCAAACTTTCGCTTGCGGATATCCAGCTTCTCGCAGGGCAACATTATCCCGTCACCGGAACGCTCGGTGGCACAATATCCGTCAACGGATCAGAAAACAATCTAAACGGACGGGGATCGCTTTCGCTTTCTCAGGCCACGGCGTGGAATGAAGCGATCAAGACTTTAACTGTCGAATTTAATGGAGACGGCCAGTCCGTTCGCTTAAAGAGCAAATTGCAGATCCCCGCCGGCAGCGCAACGGGGACCCTGACCTACGCACCAAAAACCAAACAATATGATGCGGACATTACCGGTTCTGGCCTCCGGCTGGAAAGAGTTAGTGCTATTCAGGCGCACAACGCGGGAATCGCCGGTGTGCTCTCGGTTAACGCTAAGGGCCACGGCACGATTCAGAATCCGACGCTGAATGCTACCGCCAGCATTGCGAACCTGAAGGTTCACGATCAATCGATTCCCGAAATCCAAGCGCAGCTGGGTATAGTGAATCGGCATGCGAATGGGACCGTCCATGCAAGAGTGGAGCAGACCACGGTTGACGCTAAGGGCGATATCGATCTGACGGGCGAGCGCGTTGCGAATGTACGCGTGGATACGGGATCAATGCCGATCGGTTTTCTTTTGGCGAGCTACATACCGAGTGTGGGCAGCGATGTCACAGGTCAGACGGAGCTGCATGCCACGTTGAATGGTCCTGTACGCGATCCTTCGCGGATGCAGGCGTATCTAGAAATTCCAACCCTCAGCGTGGGGTACAAGACACAGCAGATTGCCAACGCGCGACCCATGCACATCAGCTACGCAAATAACCTCTTCAAAATTGAAGACGCAGAGATGAAAGGCAACGGCGCGGACGTGAAATTAACCGGCTCGATTCCGACCAGCCGCGCTGCTGCAATGAATGTGAAGCTGAACGGAAACCTGGACTTGGCGATTCTCAAAGGATTTCAGCAGGACCTCGATACTTCGGGCAGCGTTAACGTTGACCTTGCGGCCGGCGGCACGTTCTCCAATCCGCGAGTGCGCGGCCAGGCCAAAATTGTGAACGCGGCAGTGGTTTCCGGCGAGATTCCGATTGGATTTGAAAATATTAATGCCTCGTTCGACGTCAGCGGAAACCGGGTAGAGATCAGCAAATTCTCGGGAAACGCCGGCGGAGGAAATGTTGCGGCTACGGGTTTTCTCACCTACGGGGACACAACCGCTTTCTCAATCAATTTGGACGCGAAAAATGTTCGCGTGCGCTATCCCGACGGTGTTCGATCGATCGCAGGCGGAAGCCTGCAGATGAACGGGTCGCCAGCAGCCTCAACCTTAAGCGGCCGAATTGTGATTGATCGCCTCTCCTTCACGAAAGACTTTGACTTGGCCAGTTTCATGGGCCAGTTTTCAGGCGACACGCCGACAGAGGCGCCTTCCGCTTTGGCAGAGAATATGAAGCTCAACATCGCGATTCAAACGGCGAGCAACCTGAATGCGGTAAGCAGCAAATTAAGTATAGAAGGAGCCGCTAATTTGACCGTTGGCGGGACCGCTGCCAATCCGGTGATTCTCGGCAGAGCCACGCTCACCGCTGGGGACATCTTTTTCCTGGGCAAACGATACCAGGTGCAGAGCGGCACCATCGAGTTTGTCAATCCTGTCAGAACCGAACCGACTCTGAATCTTTACGTGACCACCACGGTGCAGCAATACAACATCACCCTGAATTTTGTGGGACCGATTGACCGCTTGCGAACGAATTATACGTCGGACCCGTCGCTGCCGCCCTCAGACATCATTAATTTGATAGCCTTCGGCAAAACCGCGGAAGCATCGGCCTCTGCGGCAAGTGCACCGACGAGCGTCGGGGCCGAATCAGTGCTTGCTCAGGGTGTCAGCGGGCAAGTCAGCGGACGTCTCGAAAACCTCGCGGGCATTTCGCAATTATCGATCGATCCATTGGCGGGCACGAATCCTAATGACCCCGGGTCGCAGATCAGCATCCAGCAGCGTGTCTCTGGAAATTTGCTACTAACCTTCAGTACGGATGTTACTTCCACCCAGAATCAGGCGATCCAGTTGGAGTATCAAGCCAAGCGCAATATGTCTGTATCTGTGTTACGAGACCAGAACGGCGGATACGCGATAGACGTCAAGGTCCGCAAAGTTTTTTAAGACCAGGCTGTTAATTCGTCCATCGCTCGGAGCGACGGTCCTGTAGTTCGCCAATTCGCTGTGCCCGACATAAAAAGGATTTCTTGCTGCTTAGCGCAAGCTCTTCGGTTTGGGATTGCAGGCTGATTCGTCGACCTGCGAAAGATGCTCGCAGGAAACGTGAACCGTGCCTTGGCCGGGTTACGTCAGAAAATGGCTCGTGAGTCTACGCTGCGATTGCATAACGATGGTGGAGCCCGCCGAGTCTCGGCAGGGATTGAATGTGGCCTTCACGCGCAGAGCGGATTTCCGTAGGCCGACCTGCTGGCGTGTCCTTCGCGAGTCCAAGATGAGTCCGGTCCTCGTGATAGTAGAGCAGGTAGGAAGACATCAGCCGTTTGAGATGGCGCT
>JAUTXJ010000349.1 GCA_030838075.1 Acidobacteriaceae bacterium | reverse complement strand
ACCGCCAGCGGCGACGTGCCACTAATTGCGATGGCCACCAGCCAGGCCAATACCACGCCGCTGGCTCTGAATCACACCGGTCTGTTTCCATCCGTCACGGTGTCTTTCAATCTGTCGCCGGGTGTTTCTCTGAGCGACGCAACGCTGGCCATTGACCAGATGAAGCAGCGCATCGGGGCGCCGAGTACGCTGCGTGGCTTTTATGCGGGGACGCTCCAGGCTTATCAACAATCGCTAAGCTCGGAACCTATTTTGGTTCTCACCGCGCTGCTGGCGGTGTACATCGTGCTTGGTGTGTTGTACGAGAGTCTGGTCCATCCGCTCACGATCATATCCACGCTGCCGTCGGCCAGCGTGGGCGCCATGCTCGCGCTGATGTTGTTCAAGCAGGACCTCAATGTCATTTCTATTATCGGTATCGTGCTGCTGATCGGCATCGTCAAGAAAAATGCCATCATGATGATCGATTTCGCGCTGCAAGAAGAACGCGAAGGTGGCAAAAGCACCGAAGACTCGATTTTCGAAGCATGCATGCTGCGTTTCCGTCCCATTCTTATGACCACTATGGCCGCGCTGTTTGGCGCTTTGCCGTTGGCGTTTGGCACAGGCACCGGTTCTGAACTGCGACGCCCGTTAGGAATCACCATTGTGGGAGGCTTGATCGTGAGTCAACTGCTCACGCTGTATACCACCCCGGTGGTGTATCTCACGCTAGACCGGCTGCGGCTTCGAGTGTTAGGGGAACCGCGCGACACATTCAATCCGGCAGGCGCGGAACCTTCCGCAGCGGATTAGTTTGAAAGCGCTGCATATGCAAAATATTCGTCTGAAAATCTTACTGGTCCCCGCAATCGCAACACTTTCGCTTGCCGGGTGCATGGTAGGGCCGAGATATCACCGGCCGGACGCAACTCCTCAACCGCCGCCTCCTTCGTATAAGGAATCGCCCACGCAGGTTCAGGATCCCGGTCCATGGAAAGTGGCGCAGCCTCAGGACGCGATGTTGCGCGGCAAATGGTGGGAGATTTTCAATGATCCCGAGCTGAATGGGCTTGAAGAACAACTGAACATCAACAATCAGAACATCAAGCAATTTTTCGAGAATTTCATGGCGGCTCGCGCGCTGGTTGCGCAGGCCCATTCGCAACTTTACCCCACGATAGGAACGACTCCTTCCATTTCGCGGTCGCAATCCTCTGGCAATCTAGGAAATTCCACGCCGACCAATGGAACGGGAGCTGGCGCGGTCGCAACGGCGGGAGGGCGACAGTCGTCTCTTTTTACGCTTCCCGCCGACGTTACGTGGGCGCCTGATTTGTGGGGCAGGATTCGCAGCCAGATTCATGCGGCCCAATATAATGCTCAGCTGAGCGCCGCGGACCTCGAAAACGAGCGACTGATTGAGCAAGCCAGCCTGGCCACTTTTTTGTTCGAACTACGCGGCCAGGACGCCTTACAGAAGATCTTCGACGAAACTATTGAAGCAGATAAGAAGTCAGTGGAGCTGACCCGAGCGCGATTTGAGACGGGAATTGATAATGAAATTTCGCTGGTCCAGGCGGAAAATGCGCTACAAAGCGCCGAATCGGCGGGCGAAAATCTAGGTATAGCGCGCGCGGAGTTTGAACACGCCATAGCGCTTTTGATTGGGACCCCCGCTTCCAGCTTTTCTCTACCGGTTAAGCCTCTGGACCACGCGCCTCCCGCGGTGCCCATCGGTGTGCCGTCGCAACTTTTAGAACGCCGGCCAGACATTGCAGCTTCCGAGCGCAGCATGGCGGCAGCCAACGCGCAGATCGGCGTTGCGGTGGCTGCGTATTATCCAAATCTGACGCTCAGCGCGAGCGGAGGCTTTGAGAGTTCGACGATAACAAATCTTCTTTCTTATTCGAGCCGCTTCTGGTCGGTGGGTCCGTCGGTGTCGGAAACCATTTTTGATGCCGGACTGCGGCGGGCCACTGTGCTGCAATTTGAAGCTACTTATAATGCGGATGTGGCCAGCTACCGGCAAACGGTGCTCGCCGCGTTTCAACAGGTCGAAGACTTCCTTGCGGCGGTACGGATTTTGTCGAAGCAAATCGAGCTGCAACAAGAAGCCGTGAAGTCCGCGGAACGCTTTCTGGAGTTGGCGAATGCGCGCTACTATACCGGCGTCGACACGTATTTGAACGTGCTGGTTGCGCAAACCACGCTACTCTCCAACCAGCAAACCCTCGCTTCGCTGCGCACCCAGGCCATGACCGCGTCGGTACAATTGATTCAAGCGCTGGGCGGCGGATGGGATCGCTCGGACCTCCCGAGCCCTGCGCAGGTGTCCGGCAGGATCACCAAGTCCCAGATCGAAGCTCCAAATAAGCAGTGATCGAGCTCGGCGCGCTGTAGAGATTCAGACGACACGACCTCCTTTGAGGCTTGTACCCACTCGTATCATATAATCGGCGCTGATCATGGAATGGCTTGCGTCCGCGACTCGATGGTTATTCGACACGGAGCATGGCGCGGCTGACCGCCTGGTTCCGCGATGGCTGTTCTTGCGGGCGTTAGGCTGCATATATTTTTCTGCGTTCTTCTCCCTCGCGTTTCAAATCCGTGGGCTCATCGGGCCAAATGGAATTCTTCCTGCGAATGACTATCTGGAAGCGGTAACACATACCTTCGGACACCTACGGGGCGTGTGGTTTGCGCCTACGGTGCTGTGGTTTTCGAGCGGCCCGCATATGCTAACGGCTTTGTGCTGGATCGGCATGGTCGCTTCACTGCTGCTGGTACTGAATTTGTGGCCGCGCGGGATGCTGGCGATTTGTTTTGTGTGCTTTCTTTCTTTTGTGAGCGGGGCGCAGGATTTTTCAGGTTATCAATCGGATGGGATGCTGCTGGAAGCTGGCTTCATCTCACTTTTTTTTGCACCATCGGGAATGCGGCCTGGTTTTGGGCGGACGTCGCCGCCATTGCGCGCGAGCCTGTTCCTGCTGCAGTGGGAATGGTTTCGAATCTACTTCGAATCCGGCGTGGCGAAGATGATGAGTGGAGATCCGGAGTGGCGGCACTTCACGGCGATGGACGAATATTATCAGAACGGTCCGCTGCCCACGTGGATCGGCTGGTACATGCAGCATTTACCGCACTGGTTCCATGCTTCAACAGCATTCGCTACGCTGGCGCTGGAGTTGGTTTTGGTGTGGATGCTATTTTTGCCGCGGCGTTGGCGCATCGGGTGCTTCTTTATTGTGACTCCCTGGGAGTTGGGGGTTATTTTCACGGCGAATTACACTTTTTTGAATTACCTGGTGCTGGCGTTGGGATTCTTGCTGCTGGACGATGGATTTTTGCTCCGATTTTTACCGCAGGCAGGGAAGCAATCTTTTGCGCGCGATATTCCACGCGAGCAGATACAAACGGAAACTTCAGGAGGCTTCCGCGAGCAGCTTAAAATCGCCAAGTTAGCTGTGATTGGCGTTTTATTTGCCTGGATTTTTTATGCCACGGTGGCGGAATTGATCTGGATGGTTATGCCGGCGCCTCTGCCGACATCGCCGGTAGTGGCGCT
>JAUTXJ010000346.1 GCA_030838075.1 Acidobacteriaceae bacterium | reverse complement strand
GAAATCTTCGAAGCCGAGCGATGGAATGCACGCCCATTTTCCTTCGTATGACTACGATGACATGGTGGCTGCTCAGCATTTGCTTCTTACGGAAGGGCTGAAGATACAGCATTTGCGGTTGATCTTTGGTACATCGATGGGCTGCATGCATTCGTTTGTTTGGGGCGAAACTTATCCGGAGTTTGCGGACGCGTTGATGCCCATGGCGTGCCTGCCGGTGCAAATTGCGGGGCGCAATCGGGTGTGGCGAAAGATGTTGATGGATGCGATTCGCAAGGATCCGGCGTGGATGGGCGGCGAGTATAAGGAAGAGCCTGCACAAGGGCTGCGAACCGCGCAAGATAATCTAGTAATAGCAGGGGGCGCGCCGCTGGTGATGCAGAAGACGCTGCCCACTCGCGATGCGGCGGACAAATATGTGGAAGAAGCGGAGAAGCGCGCCAGTGCGCTGGATGCAAATGATTTGCTTTATCAGGTGAACGCGTCACGCAATTACGATCCTTCGTCGCAACTGGAGAAGATCACAGTTGCTGTGATGTGGATTAATTCCGCTGACGATTTCATTAATCCACCGGAACTTGGGATTGCCGAGAAGGAAAGTAAGCGGCTGAAGAACGGAACTTTTGTATTGCTTCCAATAAGCGAGCAGACCCATGGGCATGGCACGCACACGTGGGCGGTGGCTTGGGAGTCGTACCTAAAGCAACTGTTAGATAAGACGGCGCATTGACGCGGGGTTACGCCTGCGAAGTATTCGGTGATCACAACGCCGATCAGACGCTAATCACATGCGGTAGAAGCACTCGATGCGGCAGATTTATCGAAGGACGTAAGGGCGGCCTCTTCGTCGTTGTAGATTTCGAAAACGGTATACAGCCTGGTCATTTGCAAAAGGTCCTGGACTTTTTTGGTCAGGTAGATGAGCTTTAGTTCCCCGCCCTCGTTACGGACGCTGGTGAAGGCACTGACCAGCACACCCAAGCCGGCGCTATCGATGTATTCAACGTCAGCCAGATTGAAGAGGATTTTCTTTCGGCCTTTAGCGAGGAGGTCGCGAACCATTTCGCGAACGGCAGAGGATCCTTCGCCGAGTTCGATGCGTCCGTTGATTTGAACGACTTCCACGCAATCTATCAGTCGTGTGACTAATTTCATCTGGGATCTCCCAAGACGTTCTTGGCTTGAAGAATACTACCTAAGGATAAGATGGATTTGTATTTAGTACGGTTACAAATTAGTTTGGTGCCAAGTGGTTACGTTTGCCATTGTGGGGCTTTGTTTGGCGGAAAAGCAATGGCTCTAGTCGCTGCGACAGTCGAGTGTTCACCTCAGAATGATATGCGGAAGCAACGGGCAGGCCCAGGTGAAAAGCCGAACTGGAGTGGACCAATGCGTATTATGTGAGTATCCTGCCGGCTATGACTCTCTCAGCGCGCAATCGTCTCGACGGGAAAATTGAAGAACTTCAGCTTGGCGGGGTGATGGCTCATGTAGCGATTCGCGTGGGCGAAAATCTTATCGAAAGCGTGATCACCAGGCGCAGTGCTGAAGAAATGAAGTTGAAGATTGGCGATACGGTTTCAGCGGTAATCAAATCTACAGAAGTGATGTTGGAGAAGAAATAGCCGGCTGAAAGTCGCGCGTTTAGACCGTGGCTGTATCCCGCAGGCCGACGAATAGATAGCCGGCACCTTTGCAGTTGGGGCATTCTTTATTGCGGTAATAGCCGGTTGCTTGGCAGTGGGTACATTCGATCCAGTCAGATGGTTTGGCGGCGATTGCGTTAGTGCCGCTGCAACGTTGTTCGCCGATGGTTTTGCTGCAACGACCGTTTGCGACCCTCATGTTGTAACCAACGCCACCACAGTCTGTACAACTCGTAACAGGCAGGTCTCGCTTCATTTCTAGATGATACGCTTTACCGGTGCGTTCACCTATCGCTATGCCTGGAGTTGTTTTGCTGCCTAAAAAAAAGAGGCGCGCGGGAGACTCGCGCGCGCCGTTCTTTCTTATAGCTTAATCTTTCGTGTACCTCAGGGATCACCTCCTTAGTCAACTGGAGTGTCGACTAATTCGATTATAAAATTATTTTCAGAAAGTTCAAGGGGGAACCTTGAAGCCGTAGATTCGGGGTGGCGGGACATGAAGACTATCGCAGTGGCGGTGTTCGGCTTTTTCTATATGGCGCCCGGACCTGTGCAGGCCTTGCAACAACAAACGAGTGTGCAAGAGCAACGAAGTGAGCCGAACAGAACGGACGAAGAGCGCCTTAAAAAGCCGACCAAATATTCCGACGTTCCGGCTAAAGGCGAATTTAACGACAATCATTCCAATGAACTTGTCGCGGATCAAGACCGACGAGTGGTAAGAGAGAGCCGCTACAAGAATGCCTACCCGGAGATCACCGACCCCGGCAATAGTCCAAACAGCACAGAGCCGGGGGAAGACTCCGCAATGACGATCCACGATTGGGCCGCGCCACTGAACCCTTTTCCGGTCGCGCCATCCGCTGCCATTGTCGTAGGGACAGTGCTAAACGGTAAAGCCTTCGTAAGCAAGGATCGCACCTACGTCTATTCTGATTATCAAGTGCGAGTGGACCGGGTTTTGAAGCAAGATGCTTCAGCAAGCCTTGTCGTAGGAGAACAAATTGTCGTGTCAAGAGGCGGGGGCACAATACACTTTCCGTCTGGGCACATTAGAAATTACTTAAACAATGGAGAGGGATTCCCGGCGATTGGCTCGCAGTATTTGTTTTTTCTGGGCAAACCGAATTTTCCTGAACACGAATACGAACAAGTTATCGGGTCTCTTTATCAGTTGGATGGCGGCGAGGTCCATCCTCTTGCTGACGAACAAATGGGCCTCTTCGACCACATGAGCCAGGGCGTTTTTCTTAGCCGGGTGGAGCAGGCCATTGGCAAGTAACCAGTAGAAGGAAAACCGTGAACGCACCAACAAGATGTGAGGACCAAGCACCACCCGTGGACTTGAAGAAGGAGTGTTAGGAACATGGCGCGAATGAGGAAAGGGAAAACTGGCGTTGGCAGATCGGCGGGTAAGGGCGTGCGTGTGTCAGCTCAGGGTAAGCGCGCCCTGAGCCGGGGTAAGAAAGTTTCGGGTACAGGTAAAGGTGCTCCGAAAGATGTGGATAAATATATTGCGCGTGTGCCGGAACCGGCGCGGAGCAGATTGAAGGAGATGCGTGCGGCGATTCGGTCGGCGGTGCCCGCGGAAGCTGTGGAGATAATCAGCTATCAGATTCCGGCGTTTAAAACGAAGAAGGTGCTGGTGTGGTACGCCGGGTTTTCGAAGCATTGCAGCTTGTTCCCTACCGCGTCGGTGATCGAAGAGTTTCGAGATGAGCTTGCGGGATTTACGGTATCGAAGGGGACTGTCCAGTTTCCAATAGAGCAAGCGTTGCCGACGGAACTGATCAAAAGAATGGTGAAGGCGCGGGTTGCGGCGCAGCCAAGCTGAGGTTGGCGCTGACTAGCGACCCAACGGCGCGCCGGTTGCACAGTAAATTGCAGATGTTTTGCCGTCGGGCTTCGCACGAGAGAACGAAGAGAGATTTCTCCACCCCGCAGACCGACACCTTCGCAGGAGCGAAGGCGGAAGAAAAGGCGTCGGTCTGCTTCGGTCGAAATGACAAGTTTGCGGCGATGCTGATGGGTGGAGAACCTTGTATCACGTCGGCGGTTGAGGAGACATATTGGCTCTTGTGCTGGGCCAATGAGTGGTAGAATTGGCTCAGGGTGAGAGACAATGCTTCCTCTTCATCTCCAATCTGAGAGTCACGTTCCCCTATATATACAACTGCGCGATCAACTGCGGGCGCTGGTGCATGCGGGCGATTTGCGGCATGGCGACCGCATTCCGGCGAGCCGCGAGCTGGCCACTATGCTGGGCGTGCATCGCACGACCGTTGCGAATGCTTATGCGGAACTGGAGTCGGAAGGGTTGATTCAGGGGCATGTGGGGCGCGGGACGTTTATCAAGCGGAATGGGAATGGGTTGAAGATTACTCCCCCTGCCCCGCCGGTGCTGAATGGCAGCCATGGGATACGGTGGGAGTTGCTGTTTGCGGATGAGCGCGGAGAAGAAGTGTTGAGCCGGCTGACGGCGAGCGCGCCGATGGATGCGTTGTCATTTGTGATGGCGCGGCCGGCGCAGGAATTTTTTCCTGTTGATGAATTGCAACATTGCGTGAATGCGGTGCTTCGCAATGAGGCGACCGACGTGTTGAATCTTGGGCCATCGGATGGATACGCGCCGTTGAAGCTGGCGTTGTTGGACATGCTGGGGCGCGAAGGAATTGCGGCTAAAGATGAGAATTTGCTGATCACGGATGGATGCCAGCAATCGCTGGATTTGATCAGCAAGGCTTTTGTGCGGCCGGGCGATTCCGTGATTCTGGAGAATCCAACTTATCCAGGGGCGGTGGCGATTTTTCATGGGGCGCGGGCGCGGTGCCTTGCTGTGCCGGTGAAGACGCATGCAGAACCGAACAGCGAGCCGGGCGTGGATGTGGAGGCGCTGGAAGCGACGCTGGCGGCTAATCGCGTGAAGCTGATTGTTCTGACGCCGGATTTTCAGAATCCGACTGGGTCGTCGATGTCGCTGGCAGCGCGGCGAAGAGTTTTGGAATTGGCGGCGCGGCATCAAGTGCCGATTGTCGAGGATCATATTTATGCGCGATTACACTTGCGGGAAGAGCGGGTGCCTTCGCTGAAGCAACTGGACCGAGCGAATCTGGTGATTCATATCGACAGCTTTGCAAAGGTGGCGTTTCCGGGGTTGCGTGTGGGGTGGATTGTTGCTCCCGCGGCGGCGGTGGAGCGCCTACGACTGGTGAAGCAGACAACTGATCTGCATACCGACCAACTGGCGCAAGCTACGCTGGCGGAATTTTTACGGCGCGGACTATTTACCAAGCATCTGGCGAAGATGCGGAAGGTTTATTCGGCGCGGCTGGAGGCGCTGGACCAGGCGCTGAGGAAGCATATGCCGGATGGGACGCGATGGACGCGCCCGGAAGGCGGGATGTGTTTGTGGCTGGAGCTGCCTCCGGGATTTGACGCCAGTGAACTGCTGATTCACGTCAAAGAGCGAGGCGTGCTGTTTGCGCCGGGTCGGTATTTTTATGTGCAAAACCCGCTGCCGAATACCTTGCGGCTGGGATTTGCGAGCCTGGATGAAAAACAGATCGCGCGGGGAGTGATGACGCTGGCGGAGATGTTGAAGGTGGAAATGCGCAAGAGGCAGCGGGGTGTGCGACGGGCGGAACGTAGTCGTGTGGCGTTGGTCTGAGTATTTCGTTAGTTAAAGGAAGGTTCGGGATAATTTGAGCGACGAGATAATTTTGGTGCCGAATCCGGAGAATAAATGTTTCGGATGCGGCGGGGCGAATGATGGTGGGATGAAATTGACGTTTACGCAGGACAATGTCGCACGAAGGATTGTGGGCCGATTTGTTCTGGGGCCGCGGTATCAGGGTGGGGGCGGCATGGGGCACGGAGGAATTATCGCTACCCTGCTCGATGAGGCGATGGGGAAAGTTTGCAGGTTTCGCGAGGCGCGGGCGGTAACGGCGGAGATGTCGATTCAATTTTTGAAGCCGGTGCGGGTGGATGAAGAGATTATTGTGGAAGCGCATGAGACGAACTTTGTGGGGCGAAATATTTTTCAGAGTGGCGAGATTCGGAATGCTGCGGGAGATGTTTTGGCGCGCGGGACAGCAAGATTTGTAATTCTTCGAAGTTAGAGATTCGAGATTCGAGGTTCGAAGATTCAAAGGCGGGATTCAAAAGCGAGATTCAAAGGCGAGTTCAGAACATTGATGGGTGATTCTTACGTACCGGCCATCTAAATTATGGGGAGTGAGAGGAGAAGTTTTATGGACGCGAAAAAAGTGAATGGAAGCGGCAACGGAAACGCCGGGCCTAAGGAATGGCGGGTGAAGGTGGGGCTAGCGGAGATGTTGAAAGGCGGCGTGATCATGGACGTCACGACTGCCGATCAGGCGAGGATCGCGGAGAAGGCTGGCGCGTGCGCGGTGATGGCGCTGGAACGGGTGCCGTCGGACATTCGCAAAGAGGGCGGCGTGGCGCGCATGGCGTCCATCAAAGTGATTCGCGAGATTATGGCCACCGTGACGATCCCGGTTATGGCCAAGGTGCGCATTGGGCACTTTGCGGAAGCGGATGTCTTGCAGGCGCTGGAAGTGGATTTTATTGATGAGAGCGAAGTGTTGACGCCTGCTGACGAGGAGAATCACATCTGGAAACACGATTACCGGGTGCCGTTTGTGTGTGGCGCGAGGAATCTTGGCGAAGCGCTGCGGCGAATTGCGGAAGGCGCGGCGATGATTCGCACCAAGGGCGAGGCGGGCTCGGGCAACGTGGTGGAAGCGGTGCGACACATGCGGACGATTGTTGCGCAGATGAAGAAATTGACTTTACTGCGCGACGACGAATTGATGCATGAGGCCAAGGAGCTAGGCGCTCCGCTGGATTTGATCCGGCAGATCGCGAAGACCGGGAAGCTGCCGGTGCCGAATTTTTCCGCCGGCGGGATTGCTACTCCGGCGGACGCCGCGTTGGTTCGGCGGTTGGGCGCTGAGGCGGTGTTCGTGGGTTCCGGGATTTTCAAGTCAAGTGACCCGGAGGCGCGCGCGAAGGCGGTGGTTAAAGCGACCACGCACTTCGACGATCCGAAGGCAGTGCTCGAAGCGCACGAAGAATTGGGCGAGGCGATGAAGGGCCTGGACATTCGACAGATGGAAGAGAAAGACATGATGTCTACGCGCGGTTGGTGAGGCGCGTTTGCGACGGGCAATAAAACTTTTCCATCAAGGATCAGAGAGTGAAGATTGGGATTCTGGCGGTTCAGGGTGATTTTGCGGCGCATGCGGCAATGCTGGAGGGCATGGGCATTGAGACGGCGGAAGTGCGCACGCCCGCGGATCTGGAAGGATGCGACGGGCTGATTCTTCCGGGCGGGGAAAGCACTACGCAGTTGCAGTTTTTGCAGGAGGAAGGGCTCGCTGAAACGATCAAGAAATTTGTGGCCGATGGACATGCGGTGTTTGGAACCTGTGCGGGGGCGATTCTGCTGGCGAGCGACGTGGAGAATCCTAAGCAGGAATCCCTGGGGCTGCTGGATATGACGGTTTTGCGAAATGGCTACGGGCGTCAAATTGCGAGCGATGTTTTTTCTGGCAAGTCCACGTTGAAGGATGAACCGCTGGAGATGGTTTTCATTCGGGGGCCGATCATCGAGCGCACCGGGCCGGGGATTGAAATTCTCGCTAAACATGCGGGGAAACCGGCGATCGTGCAAAAGGGACGATTGCTGGCTACTACTTTTCATCCGGAGCTGACTTCTGATACTACGGTGCATGAATATTTTCTGAGACTTGCCGCGGAGTCCGATTCCAGCAAAAAGAACGGAACTAAAGTAAGAGCGGCCAAACCGGAGCGCAGCAAGCGAGAATTGACGAGTGCAAAGTCTTCCACGTGAAGAAGCCCGCGGTACAGCCGACCTCAAAGAAAAAATCCCACAAGAAGAAAGTTCTTTTTGTCTGTCTGGGCAACGCTTGCCGCAGCCCGATGGCGGAATCGATTGCGCGACGTGATGCTGCCGATGTGATCGATGCATGCAGCGCCGGGCTTTCGCCGCTGGGATATGTGCCGGTGCTCACGACGCAGACATTGGCGGCGAACGGTTATTCCATCGAAGGTTTGTCTTCCACGCCTATCACGCGCGCGGTGTGGGATGCCGCAGACATTGTGGTGAACATGAGTGGCATAGCTAAAGAGCGCGCGTTCACGGATTCCGGAAAAGTGCAAGACTGGGACGTGCAGGATCCCTATGGCAGCGATCCAGTTCTTTATCAGACAATCTATGAAGACATACGGCGGCGGGTGGCGCGGCTGGCGAAGCGTTTGAGAGGTGCGACGGTGAAAGATGCGCCGGCAAGGTTGGGTTGCGAAGTTATTGAGGATCACGAGAAATAAATGCGACGGGATAAAACGAGCGTATCGCAGGAAGACTACCTGAAATCGATCTGGGAGATGCTCGAGGAAGCCCAGACGCCGATTAGTGCGCGGTTGGCGGAGGATTTGCGGGTTACTCCACCGGCAGTGACGGCGGCGTTAAAGCGCATGACGCGCGATGGGCATGTGCGCGTGGAGCGCACTGGGCGCATCGACCTGACGCGCAAGGGGCGCGCGGTGGCGGAGCGGCTGGCGTTGCGACACCAACTTGCGGAGATGCTGCTTACCGAAGTGATCGGGTTATCGTGGGCCAAAGCGCACGATGAAGCGGAGCGCATGGAGCATGCTATTTCTCCGGAGGTGGAGGCGCTGCTGCTGAAGCGGTTTGGGAATAAGAAGAGTTGCCCTCACGGAGTACCGATGCGCGGGGGGATTGCGAAATTAAGGCAGCGTGGCGCGGTGCTGCTGGCTGAATTGCGGGCGGCGGAGTCTGGGGAAATCGTTTGCGTGTATGAGAAGGACCGGCGATTCCTGGAGTTTCTGGAGGGGTTGCATTTGCGGCCTGCGACGAGGGTCGATGTTTTGAAGCGCGAGTACGACGAGACCATGACGCTGCGCGCGAACAACAAGAAATTGCACCTTGGGAAGCCTGCCACTTCGCGGATCTGGGTGCGACGCCTGCATGCCTGATTGTCTGTCCGGCCTTCGCGGCCCTTGCAAAAATTATCCTAGCGCACTAGCTTAGACGCAATTCACGCGTCGTTTCGGTTCTCGATGCGACCACGTACAGGAGAAATGCGAATGGCTATCGCGAAAGACTTAGCAGGTTTGTCGGGGCGACGGGTTAAGGCTCGTTTATTGCTAACAATGGCATTGGCCGTGGGAGTTGTGCTGCTTGCATTTATCAGTGCACGCGCGCAGCAACAAAGCAAAAGCGATCCTAGCTTCCGGAAATTGATAGATGACTACTGCGCGGCGTGGAGCACCGGAAACACGGATGCGCCGGCGAAATTGTACGCGCAGGACAGCGATTTGATTTTTTACGACGTGGCCCCGTTTTCGTATCACGGATGGAAGGAATATGCGCCGGGGGTGCACAAAGCGCTGCTGGATGGCGCCGCAGAGATAAAACTGACCGCGGGGGATGATTTGCGAGTTACACGCCGAGGGAGTGTTGCGTGGACGATCGTGCCGATGCACTTTCGTGAGAAGACCAAAGATGGCAAAGTGATCGAGGCGGACCTGCGGTATACGGGCATTTGGGAAAAGCGCGGTTCAAATTGGCTGCTGGTGCATGAACATGTGTCTGTGCCGATGGCTGGGAATTAGGATAGTGGATGGCGCTGCAGGAGTAGGACGATTAACAGACTGAATGATTGAGGCGCTTCGCTACTACTGGATCATCGCGCGCGGATATCGGCTGAATCCGTGGAACAGCCCGTACATTCGGTGGAGATTTGAGACTTTTTTCGGGCCTGAGGCGGCGCCTTTGGATGCACGAAAATTTTTCGCGTTGTCGTGGAAATATCGGGCGCAGATGGAAGAGTTTATTGCCTGGGTGGGACAGCGGCGGCGAGAGCAGCGCGCTCACCGCTAGTTAACTGACGGGTATGAACATCGGCTGCGAGTGAACAACCGGGCGGGGCGGCGCGGCGCTATAATTGATTGCTAGTGGGAGGGCGCGGTGAAAGAGTTAGCCATCCTCCAGGACACCGAACAACTTCACGAGGCGGCGTGGTGGGAAGCAGAGCCGGGCGGCCGGGTGCACTGCTACCTTTGTCCGCGTCATTGCCATATTCATGCGGGGCAGGCGGGGTTTTGCTTCATTCGCGTGAATCGCGGGGGCAAACTTTATAGCCTGGGTTACGGGTCGCCTGCCGCGCTGCAAATTGATCCCATTGAAAAAAAACCACTGAGCCATTTTTTGCCGGGTAGCCGGGTGTTCAGCATGGGCACAGCGGGCTGCAACATGGGGTGTTTTTTCTGCCAGAACTGGGACATTTCGAAGTCACGGCAGGACCAGGTGCATTCGCAGCGGATTGCGCCTGAAGATGTGCCGCTGCTGGCGCTGGAGCATGGCTGCGAATCGATTGCGTTCACTTATAACGAGCCGACTATCTGGGGCGAGTACGTTATTGATATTTGCAGGGCGGCGAAAGATCACGGGTTGAAAACCGTGATGGTTTCGAACGGATATATTACGCGTGAAGCGTTCCACGATATTTATGATCACGTTGATGCGGCGAACATCGATCTAAAGGCGTTCACGGAAAATTTTTATGGGAAAATTACGCTGACACATTTGCAGCCGGTGTTGGATACATTGCAGTGGCTTAAGAATGAGACGTCGGTGTGGTTTGAAATGACGAATCTGCTGATTCCGACGTTGAATGATGGCGCTGAGGAGATTGGGAAGTTGTCGGAATGGGTGATGCAGCACCTGGGGCCGGATGTACCGCTGCATTTCACGGCGTTTCATCCGGATTTCAAGTTGCGGGATAAACCGGCTACTCCACCGGAAACTTTGCATCGGGCGAGGAAAATTGCGCTTGATGCGGGGCTGCACTACGTTTATGAAGGCAACATTTTTAGTGAAGGGGCGAACACCGCTTGTCCTAGTTGCGGGGAGCTGTTGATACGGCGGTCGTGGCACAA
>JAUTXJ010000328.1 GCA_030838075.1 Acidobacteriaceae bacterium | reverse complement strand
TTCCTGCGTAGGCGCCTGCGCGGCCGCGGATCGGTCTTCGCCATGATGGTCGCCGGCATCTGCGCGGCCGCTTCCATGCCTTCGCCGGCTATGGCCACGGAGTTTCGTAACCTGGGTGACACCGTGGAGGTCGGCAAGGACGAAATCATCAAGGGTGATCTTTTTGCGCATGGCCATCACGTCAAAATCGAAGGCACTGTCGATGGCGATGTTTATGTGTTGTGTCAAAGCGCCGATATCCAAGGGCACGTGACCGGTGACGTGATTGCCTTTACGAAAATGCTGCGCGTCAGCGGAAAGGTGGACGGCAATGTCCGGTCCTTCACCAATACCGTCATCGTGAGCGGAAATGTCGCTAAGAACATGCTTTCATTTGGCGAGGCCGTTACCGTCGACCCCGTCGGTAAGGTCGGCGGTAGTGTTACATCCTTCCTGAGTACTCTAACGATCGATGGCACAGTTGGACGCGATATTTTGGCCTTCGGTAATGAAACTACTATTGCGGGAAACATCGGCGGTGCCATACAAGCCCAAGGCAATACTTTAAGATTTAACTCCGGAGCCCAAGTCGATGGCCCGGTCAAATTTAAGGGAAATCATGCCCCCGAGGTTTCTTCCGGCGCAAAACTGGCGGTCCCGGTGGTGTTCACCCAGGAAGAACATCACAGCCGTTATCAGGACAGCGGTTTTTACATTTGGCGCGTGATTTGGATCGCTGCGTACGTTTTATTTGGTTTGGTCCTGTTCGTTCTGCTGCCGAACTTTACTCGAGCCACGGTTGATTCGGCGGAGCGTTACGGTGCCTCGTTTGGTCTTGGTATCCTTGTTCTATTCGGGGTACCCATTGCCGCCTTCATCGCGTGTATTACGGTGGTGGGCCTGCTTATTGGAATTTCTACGTTTATCCTGTGGCTTACCGCCATGTGGTGTGCACAAATTGTGGTTGGCGCTATCGTGGGCCAGCGGTTGATGGGGCATACCAGGGAAATTTGGCCGCTGATCGGGCGCATGGTTGTCGGTGTTATTCTGCTGTGTGTCGTGGAAATGATTCCTTTCGCGGGCGGGTGGATCAAATTTGCTGTCCTGCTGTGGGGCATGGGTGCCATTTCTCTGGCAATTTATCGGCACTTCACTCCGGTGCATGCCGCCACTGTGCCGGTGTCGCCGGTTATACCGCCATCTTCATTGCCGCCCAATACCACTATTGGAAGCCCGCAACCCGCCTGAGCGGAGCAACCTAAGACTTGTGGGTCTCGGCTTTAGCCGCGACAGAGTTGTCGGAGGAGTGGGGCTTCAGCCTCTGAAAGGGTCCCAGCCGCGAGGTTTCAAAACTCGTGAGTGGCCATCGTCATCGACTACCAGCACATCGCGCGCCCGGGTAATCTCCCCTATCCGCGTGATCGCTACTCCGCCCACCGAACGCGGTAACCGTGTAGCCTTACTCTTCGACACCGTAAACAACAATTCGTAATCATCCCCGCCATGAAGCGCCAACTGCAGGGGATCAACGCCATTCTTACGTTCCAGTTTTGTGACGCGAACGGAAGGAAGGTTTTCAGATTTAATTACCGCCCCGACCCTGCTGGCCTCGCACAATCTCCGTAAGTCGCTCGACAATCCGTCCGACAGATCCATCATCGCGCTAGCCACGCGTTTTTCGCTCAGCCACCGTCCCAACTCCAGTCGCGGCTCGGGATACAAATGCTTTCGCAGCCGGGGTTCGCGCATGTCCAAGCCGCGCTTACGCCCCCGAAGCAACCGCAATCCCAGCTCCGCTTCACCCAGCCGCCCACTCACATATATAAGGTCGCCCGGCCGTGCACCTGAGCGCCGCACTTCGCGCCCGCGGCGCACCTCACCTACGACGGTGACATTAACCAACACCTCCCACCGCTCGGTCGTATCTCCCCCCGCTAGTAAACAGTCAAACCGTTTCGCCGCCCGCTTTAGTCCTCCGAGAAAATCGTCCAGCCAAGATCCCGCCAATTCTCGCGGAAGCGCCAGGCTTAACAAAAAGCAGCGGGGAGCCGCTCCTATAGCGGCTATATCGCTGACGGCCCGGGCCAGGCATTTCCAGCCAATGGCATCAGCCGGATGCTTGTAGCGCCAAAAGTGCGTGCCCTCCAGAAACCAATCGCACGTCAGAACAATCTCGTAGCCATGCGCGCCGGAAATCAACGCCGCATCGTCTCCCATCCCTAACGACAAAAATCTTGAGCCCGTTGCACTTCGCAAACCAACGCTTTGCGCACGTAAACGCGTCCCCGCAAACGCACGCACGATCCGTGCGAGAACTTCCTCCTCGCTTCTTTCACGGCTGGTCTCGCGCACTCGCAGATAAACCCCTGGGCCGCTCTAAACTGTTCAATTTGTACAGCCGCCCGTTCTTCGCCAAATACCTGTCCTACAGGACAGGGAACAGCTTTCCACACCCTGTTCCACGAACAGGTAAATACAGGATTGACTCTAACACCCCCCGATTCTAGTATGCCCCAGCGAGTAAACCCAGCCGTCGCTCGGATTTGCTAAGATTAGAGTTGCTTGCGGCGGGAGTTAGCAGCGCCTCGCGGTGTAGCAAAACTGAGGATTAGTATGTCCGGTAAGAACTACACTTTTTATATCGCCTCCACGCCCGGCAGCATGCGTAAGGTGATTATTCCTGCCTACCAATTGCACGCTTTGGCAATTCTCGCACTTATTGGCACTCTCACAGTTATTGCCGCAGTAGGTTCCTACTCACGCATGCTGTGGAAGGTCGGCAATTATAACGCTCTTCGTCACGACCAAGAGACTCTCAAAAAGCAATATAAGCAGTTGCAAGGGACGGTGGTCGATACCAACCAGCGTCTCGATTCCTTGCAGTCTCTGGCCACTGAAGTGGCCATGACCTATGGCGTGCTCCGCTACCACCCCGCGGCCTTTGACGAGCCCGATGGTCCCGCCAATGCCCAGGACAGTTTCGACCGCTCCATCGAGCAATACACTTTTCTGAAACGCAACGCAGCCGTCATCGCCGTCTCCTCCGCCAGCTTGCGGCTGATGCCAGCCATGAGCTTTGCGGATTCAACCTACACGCCGTCCATCTGGCCGGTCATGGGGCACATCACCGACAGCTTTGGCGAACGCATGGACCCCTTCAGCGGGGAAGGCGCTTTCCACCGAGGCGTTGATGTGGCCTCGGACTACGGCGCGCCCGTGCATGCCACGGCTGACGGCGTCGTTATCAATGCCGAGACCCACACCGGCTACGGCCGCCTGGTAGTGATCGACCACGGATTCGGCATCACCACCTGGTACGCGCACCTCTCGGCCTTCTCCGCCATCCCAGGCGCGCGCGTCAAGCGCGGCGAGGTGGTCGGCTACACCGGTATCAGCGGCCGCTCCACCGGCCCGCACGTCCATTACGAAGTCCGCATGAACAACGCCCCAGTCAACCCCTGGCGCTACATGCGCTCTAACCCCACCGGCGACTAAGCTTTCCGGCTCTCCCTTGCTTTGGCGTTCATCTTGAGTGTTCCACCTATACCTACCATTAGTAAAACTACCAATATGTCCCCGCTCATTCGAACACGTTGTCTATTCGAATGGGCTATGCATCCAGCACCGTTGGCGTCGTCCAACCTAAGCCTGTTTTCCAAACATCTACTCCCAACGGTCATTCCGGGCCGAGGCAATCCGGATTTCGTCGCCCTAGGGCTTTCATCGAACCGAAGCCCTGTTTCCGGGACATCTCCTCACAACGGTCATTCCGAGCGAAGCAGGCCGACGCTTTTTCTTCTCATTCGCTCCTGCGAATGAGTCGGCCTGCGAAGTCGAGGAATCTCTCTTCGCTCCTTCGCGTCAGCCAACACCTTCATTGACATCTCTTTTCCGCAATTTTCTGCGACTTTGAAGCCCTCCACTCGATACTCACGCTGCGCACATTCATTCGAATGCCAGGACCGTTCGAACGAGCCGCGCATTCGAATGACACGCGCGTTCGAACGCAATCCCGTTTCACGTGAAACGAACTTTTCATTAGGCGAATAAGAATTTTTTTGTTTCACGTGGAACATCGCTTAGAGCTGACAAGTGCAGTTGTCTGCGCGCCGACATTTCGTGCAATTGTCGACACGCCGACATTGCTCATTCGAACGCCGCAGCCATCTTCCTGCCAGCGTGATGCCTGCACATCGTTCGAACGCGTCTGCAAGTTCTTGAGCGCGACACAGTATACGCGTTACTAGCAAGCGGGTGGCCTACCCTTTGCCGTTTTTTGCAAAGGGTGGGCGCTTTTGTCCGATTCTTTTCTGCTTCGCCATACCTGTCGACAAACTACTTGAGCAGAACTTTTTCAAAAAAGCTCAGTGCTCGCGGATCCTGCGACTGCCCCAGCCAGAACATCGCCTGCTTCCGCACTTCCGGATTGCGATTATTTTCCGCCACTTGAATTAACTTCGGCACTCCTTCATCTTTCGGCAACTGGCTCAACGCAAAAACCGC
>JAUTXJ010000313.1 GCA_030838075.1 Acidobacteriaceae bacterium | reverse complement strand
GTCAATTCTCACCAATCATGAGAGAACTGTTCTTTCAAGTTGTGCCTATAGTCCTGATACTGCTGGTGTTTTATGCAGTCCTGAGAGTCCTGTTTTTCAAGCCATTATTGAAGGTTATTGCTGAGCGGGAAGCCCGGACCATTGGCGCTCAAAAGGCGGCTGAAGAGGCGCAAAAAGCGGCTGCCGAAAAAGTAAAACAGTACCAGGACGCGTTGAAGCAAGCGCGCACGGAAATTTATGTGGAGCAGGAAGCGGCGCGGAAGAAAGTTCTCGACGAGCGCGCCGCGCAGCTCAAGGAAGCGCGGGCAAAGACAGCAGCCATGGTGAACGCTGAGAGGGAACGAATCGCGGCGGAAGTCCTGGCCGCACGGCGCGAAATTGAATCCAGCATTACCCAGTTTGCGGCGCTGGTGGCGCGGCGTGTGTTGCAATCGACTCGGCCCCCGAGCCCACCGGCGAGAGAATCCCGATGAATTTAAAATTAGCGAAAACCGCAACACTATACGCCAAAACTGTGGGTTCGTTGCTCTGCTCAGTGCTTTTTCTTGCGCTTAGTGCGCACGCAGAAGAGGCTGCCTCCGGGTCGCAGCAATCCGCCGAGAATCTTTTTAAATGGATTAACTTCGCGCTGGTTGCCGGGGTGATTGTGTGGCTTTGCGTGAAAAAAGGCCCGGGATTTTTTGGCCGCCGGGCAGATGTGATCAGCGCGGACATCCAGAAGAGCACCGAGGCGAAAAGGAAAGCTGAGCTGCAGCTTCAGGATGCGGAAACAAAACTGCAAAATTTGGAGAAGGAGGTTGCCGATTTGCGTGCGTCCGCGCAACGTGAATCCGCCGCGGAAGCCGACCGCATACGCAACCTCACGGTGACGGACAAACAAAAAATCACCCAGGCCGCCCAAGCGGAAGTGCAGGCCGCGGAACGCGCCGCGCGGCTGGAACTTAAGGCTTTGGCTGCGAACCTGGCGGTGAGTGGGGCGGAATCGCTGCTGGTGAAGCAACTAACCCCTGCGGCTCAAGAGGCGCTCATCAATAATTTCGTGAAGACACTGGACGGGCGGCCCAATTGAAGTCAGCGAGCATGCAGTACGCCAAGGCGTTCGCGGACATCGCCATCGCTCAGGGTGCGCCGCAAACCGCAATTAAGCAGGTTGCAGATTTTGGCGAGGCGTTCGTGGAGTCCGCGGAGTTGCGTAATTTCTTAAGCAGTCCAGTAGTGGACACGCGGGCCAAGCACCGGGTGATCGAGAAAATCATCGCGCAGCAGGGCGGAGGCAGAATCGTTCGCAATTTTCTTTTTGTGATTCTCGATCATCATCGCGCGCACATGCTGCCAGAGATTATTGCCGCGGTGCAGGATGTGGTGCGCCAGCGCCAAGGGATTGCGGAGGCGGAAGTTTCTTCCGCCGTGGAGTTGTCGAGCGCTCAAAAAACGGAGCTGGCCAAAACGCTCAGCCGCTTGACCGGTAAAAAGATCGAGCCGAAATATTCTCTCGACCCGGCACTTCTTGGCGGGGCAATAGCGCGTGTTGGCGATACTATCTACGACGGTTCTTTACGCAGCCGTTTGGCGGAGATGCGCACGCGGCTTGCGGAAGAATAATTCTGAGTTTAGTTATTGGCAGGGCTTTTGGGGGATGGGGATGGTTGGTAGCAGGCAGTTGGCTTCGCACTAAATTCGCATCAGGAACCTAAAGCGAAGACTTGAATCGTAGCGATTCAACGGAAATCAGGAGCAAGAATGGCCAAAATTAACGCCGTCGAAATCAGCAAGATTCTGCGCGAGCAGATTGAAAACTACGAGCAGACCGTTTCCGTCGATGAAGTCGGGTCGGTAATCAGCGTGGGCGATGGGATCGCGCGCGTTCATGGCCTGGAAAAAGTGATGGCCGGAGAGATGCTGGCTTTCCCAAAAAACATTTTCGGCATTGCGCTGAACCTGGAGGAAGAGGAAGTCGGCGTGGTGTTGCTAGGCGAATCGAGCGAGCTGCAGGAAGGCGATGTCGTCAAGCGCACGAATACGATTATGTCCGTGCCGGTTGGCGAAGCGATGATTGGCCGGGTGGTCAATCCGATTGGCGAACCGCTTGACGGTAAGGGGCCGATCGAATCAAAACAACGCAACCCGCTGGAGCGCATAGCGCCGGGGGTGTTGGACCGGCAGCCGGTACGTGAGCCGCTGCAGACCGGTATCAAAGCTATCGACGCGATGATTCCTATCGGGCGCGGCCAACGCGAATTGATTATCGGCGATCGCCAGACCGGCAAGACGGCGGTGATTCTTGACACTATCATTAATCAAAAGGGCGGCGACGTAATTTGTATTTACTGCGGCATTGGGCAGAAGCGCTCGACGATCGCTCAAGTGGTGAAGACGCTTACGGACGCGGGTGCGATGGACTACACCATCGTGGTGGCCTCCACCGCGTCGGAGCCTGCTTCGCTGCAATACATCGCGCCGTATGCAGCTTGCGCCATGGGCGAATTTTTCCGCGACACGAAGCGACACGCGGTAACTTTTTACGACGATCTTTCGAAACACGCGCAGGCCTATCGCGAGATTTCTTTGCTATTGCGACGCCCGCCGGGCCGCGAAGCGTTCCCTGGCGATGTGTTTTACCTGCATTCACGATTGCTGGAACGGGCCGCCAAGCTCAATAACAAATTGGGCGCGGGCTCGCTGACTTCCTTGCCGGTGATCGAAACGCAGGCCGGAGACGTTTCCGCGTACATTCCGACCAACGTCAACTACATTACCGACGGGCAGATCTATCTGGAAGCGGACCTTTTCAACCCGGGAATTCGTCCCGC
>JAUTXJ010000312.1 GCA_030838075.1 Acidobacteriaceae bacterium | reverse complement strand
TTAAGTGCTTTTGGCTGGCGGCGAATTCCATCCTTCGCGATATTCGCGCCGCAGGAAATCATTGGCCTGCGGCACGTTGGTGATTCTCATATTTGCGCCGTCGTAGTTAATTTTTTTACCGGCCCGCAGCGCGACCACACCCAGCAGCATGACTTCCGTGAGCCGCGCCGCATATTCGAAGGGACACGAAGCCTCCGCATTTCCTTTGGCGGTATCGACCCAGTTCATTTCGTGGTCTTCGCCCGGGATTCGCGGCAGCTTCTGCGGCGGCTTGCCATAGGATTCGTGCAGCGACTTGGGCAGCAGCCGGGGCTTCGCGCCGTAAGTGTCATGCAGCAATTTTCCTTTGCTGCCGATAATCAGCGCGCCGCCACCCTTGTTCAATTCTTCATCGCCAAGCTCTTCGGGTTTGCGCGGCAGCAAGCCGCCGTCATACCAGGTCATCGTTACCGGCGGCATTTTGCCGCGCGCGGGAAATTCGTAGAAGGTTTGGGTGGCCAGCGGATAGGATGCGCCGTTGAACGGTGTCGACACGGTTTCGACACTGGTAGGAAATCCCAAATCGAGGGCCCACATGGAATGATCGATCAAATGCGCGCCCATATCGCCGATTGCGCCAACGCCCCAGTCCGCCCAGCCGCGCCAGTTGAAGGGATGATAGATGGGGTGATATTCCACCCGCGGGCCCACACCGAGAAATAAATCCCACGCCAAAGTGTTGGGAACGGGATATGAGCCGGCGAAGGAATTCGCTATGCGCGCCGTCACGCCAGGTCCGTTCCACTTTAGCGTGTCGGCGGGCTCTTTCAGCGGCTCGGGGCGCGGGACGCCTTGGGGCCAAAATCCCAGGGGACGATTGGTCCAGATATGCGCTTCGCGAACTTCACCAATGGCACCGGCGCGAATATATTCGACGGTGGTGCGGGCATCGTTCAGCGAGTGGCCCTGGTTGCCCATCTGCGTGGCGATTTTTAATTCTTTGGCGCGGCGGGCGAGCCTGCGAGATTCGTCGATCGACCAAGTCAGTGGTTTCTGTACGTACACGTGTTTGTTCAGATCCATGGCCGCCAGCGCGATGGGCGCGTGCATGTGGTCGGCGGTGGCTACGACCACGGCGTCGATGTCTTTCTGGCGGTCGAGCATCTCGCGGTAATCTTGGTAGTGTTTTGCTTTCGGCCAATGCTCGGTTTTTAGCCGAATCATTCCGTCGAGGCGCTTCTGAGCTTTGACGCGATCAAATTCCACCAGCGGCGTGCCCGGGACTGGTTGCGGATCCGGGTTGTCGAGTCGGGCCTTCAAAGCTTGAATGTCCACGTCAAGATGCTCAAATGCTTTGCCTGCGTAATCCCAATCCACATCGCACAGCGCGACGATGTTTTGGCTTGCCAGTGCGATGAGGTTGGCTCGGCCAATACCGCCAACTCCGATGCCGGCGATATTCAGCTTGTCGCTAGGGGGCGTGAAGCCGCGGCCTAGCACGTGCCGCGGCAAGATCGTAAAGGCGCTCGCAGTGGTGGTGGCGCCGGAGATGGCGGCTGCCGCTGTGGTGGACAGGAATTTACGGCGTGATAGTTCTGTTTTTGCGCTCATCGGCCCTCTTGCGAGCAACCACTGTAGCGTGAAGGCCGGAGCAAAGAACGGAAATTTTTGTCGAGACTGTTCGGGCTGGCATGGCTAACTTATAACGAATTATTCGGAGTGAAGGCGGCGCAGAGAGATTCCTCCGCTTCGCAGGCCGACTTGTTCGCGGACGAACGAGAGGAAAAAGCGTCGGCCTACTCCGGTCGGAATTGCACGTGGGTAGGCGTGATGACCAAGCTGTTGCGGGGTTGAGATTAAAAGCACGGAGGTAAGTGCGAAGAGGCAAGGTAAAAGAAATACAGCCCGAGCCGATGGCAGCGAGCGATCTTTGTTGGAAACATTTTGGGGGGACTTGCGTCTTTACCTATAGCTGTCTACGGGAGGCTGCGTGGTCAGGCCTAAGACGGACGTACTTCAGGGAACCTTAGCGTTGTTGGTGCTCAAGACGCTGGTGCGCGGGCCGATGCATGGTTATGGCATTACCCTGCACATTCAGACCATTTCTAAAGATGTTTTGCGGGTGGAAGAAGGCTCGCTGTACCCAGCGTTGCACCGCATGGCGCAGGAGGGCTGGATCAAAGCGGAGTGGGGCGCTTCGGAGAATAACCGGCGCGCGCGTTTTTACAGCCTTACATCAGCAGGCCGCAGGCAACTGGCGGAAGAAGAAAAAAGTTGGGCGCGACTCACACAAGCGGTTGCAAACGTTTTGCAGCACGCGTGAGTCACATGTGCTGAGTCTGAAAGAGAGGGTGGAATGTCCTGGTTATCACGGCTGCGTCACACGTTTCGAAGTGGCAAATTGGATGACGAGCTTGACGAGGAATTACGCTCGCATTTGGAGATGCGCGTCGCGGACAACATCAATGCGGGCATGGCGCTCGCGGAAGCTCGCCACGACGCGCAGAAGCGATTCGGCAATTTAGGGCTGATGAAAGAAGACGCGCGCGAAACGGACATTCTCGGCTGGCTGGACACTGTCACGGGCGATCTTCGTTACGCGATTCGCGTATTGCGCAAGAATCCTGGCTTCGCGCTCACGGCGGTTTTGACGCTCGCGCTGGGCATCGGGGTCAACACGGCATTTTTTTCGGTCGTGAATGGAGTGCTGCTCAATCCGCTGCCGTACCCACGGCCGGAACAACTGGTCACGCTGGGCGAGAGTAAACCGAATTTTATAAATGGTTCCATTTCCTACGCGAATTTTTTTGATTGGCAGAAAGATAATCGTTCGTTTTCCTCCATGGCTATTTCGCGCGGCTACGGCTTCACATTGACGGGCCTGGGTGATGCCGAACAATTGGATGCCAAGTTCGTTTCCTCCGATTACTTCGTGGTGCTCGGCGCTAACCCGGTGATCGGCAGAACTTTTATTCCTGGGGAAGACAAAATCGGTGAGGCGCCTATCGCGTTGATTGGCGCGGGCTTCTGGAAACGAAAATTCGGGGCTTCTCGTGGGGTGCTTGGAAAAAGCATTACGCTGGACGGCAAAAGCTACACCATCGTGGGCGTCATTCCCGAAGCTTTTGATTTATATCGCAGCGCTCATCCGACGGACGTGTATGTGCCCATCGGGCAGTGGAGCAATCCCTTACTTCCCAATCGCGAAGCGGGCCTGGGTATTCACGGTGTAGCGCGCCTCAAGGTGGGCGTAAACATCGAACAAGCGCGCGCGGATATGGAACGCGTGACTGCGAATCTCGCGGCCATTTATCCCGATGCTGACAAAGGTATCGGAGCCCATCTTGTGCCTCTCACGGAAAGCTTACTCGGGAACGTTCGGCCAGTTTTGCTAGTGCTGCTTGGGGCGGTGGGATTTGTGCTGCTGATCGCGTGCTTCAACGTCGCCAGCCTGATGCTGGCGCGCTCCACCAATCGGACTCGCGAGTTTGCAGTTCGCGTGGCGCTGGGTGCTGGCCGTTGGCGTTTAATCCGGCAAATTCTCACGGAGAGTACCCTGCTTTCCGTAATTGGAGGCGGTCTAGGGCTGCTACTTGCGCAATGGATCACGCGCGCTGCGCTTCGGTTGGTGCCGACGGAAATGCCTCGCGCTGCCGACATTCACCTGGACTCTCACGTGCTCATTTTCACCGCCGCGATTTCTTTGTTAGCCGGGATTTTATTCGGGCTGGCTCCGGCTCTAAAATCTTCGGATCTTTTTCTGTCTGAGACTCTCAAGGAGAGTGGACGCGGCTCTAACGGCACGCGGCACCGCGCTCAAAGCGTTTTTGTAATTCTAGAAATGGCCATGGCGCTGGTACTTCTAATTGGCGCGGGACTGATGGCGCGCACGTTGGCGCGGCTTTGGGAAATCCAGCCGGGATTCGATGCTCACAACGTTTTAACTTTTAACATTTCGATGCCGCCATCCATAAATGGCGCCAGCGCCGCCACGATCCGCGCGGCGTTTCGCAATGTGCATGACAAATTCGCTTCTTTGCCCAGCGTGCAGGCGGAATCTTTCAATTGGGGGTCGATTCCTCTTACCGCGTGGGATGACGAGCAGCTTTTCTGGCTGGACAACCAGCCCAAGCCCTCCAATGAAAACGAAATGAACTGGGCGCTCAGTTATGTTGTGGAGCCTGACTATTTGAAGACCATGGGCATCCCGGTGGTGCGCGGCCGTTTTTTTACGGATGCGGACAACGAGAATTCCCGGCACGTAGTGGTGATCGATGAAGTGTTTGCCCACAAATTTTTTGGCAATGAAGATCCGCTGGGGCGGCACATCACTCTACAACAAGGGGAAATCAAGGCTGAAATCGTGGGCGTTGTGCCGCACGTGAAACAGTGGGGGCTAGATTCGGATGAGTCTCAGCAACTGCGCGCGGAACTGTACGTGCCATTCATGCAATTGCCCGACGGTGCGATGAAACTGGCGCCGGCCGGGACGACCATCATGGTGCGCTCAGACGGGTCGGACCCGGCGCTGTTCGATTCGCTTCGCCGCGTGAATAAATTGATGAGCGAAGAACAAGTGATCTACGGCGCGCAAACGATGGAGGAAATCATTTCCGCTTCGCTGGCGGCTCGGCGGTTTTCGATGATTTTGCTGGGTGTTTTTGCGGGGATGGCGCTGATCCTATCGAGCGTGGGGATCTATGGAGTCATCTCTTATCTCGTTGGCCAGCGCACCCACGAAATCGGAGTTCGGATCGCGCTCGGCGCACGACGTTGGGATGTTTTGAATCTTATTTTGTCGCAAGGTGCGAAGCTCACGGTGGTTGGGATTGTGATCGGTGTGGGAGCGTCACTCGGCCTCACTAAACTGCTGGCGCGCATGTTGTATGGGGTCAGCGCATCCGATCCGCTTACGTTTATCGGCGTGGCTATGCTGCTTGCGTTGGTGGCGCTGGCCGCCTGCTATATCCCTACGCGACGGGCCATGCGCGTTGATCCGATGGTGGCGTTGCGGTGTGAGTAAAAAAGCTCACCTCTAATAAACTAGCTTTTGATGGAACGCGCTCAAGGGAAGCAAGTCTTCGAGGGCAGTGCTGCAACACCTCCATTATGCTGCACTGATGCTCATTGGCTTTTCGCGCGGGAATGAGCGAAACTTTTTATTCCGAATCAAAGCTCTGGTGAGCAACTTCTTTGGAGAAGCAATGCATTCAGAAAAGGATTTGTTGCGGCAATTTAAATTTTCGGGGACATGCTTGCTATTTATTTTTCTACTGTGGGCGTGTCAGCCGTTGATTCGCGCGCAAGATCATCCGGCTCAAGCGGGTCAGGCTGGCCACGAGGGAATGAGCAACGACATGCCCGGAATGGACATGACGCCGACGGCGCCGGATCCGATGGCGGCCATGCGGACGCCTGAAAAATTGGCCGCGGACAAACGCGAGAGCGAATTCAATCATCACCTGGCCGGGTTTTTTGTGGTGCTCGCGGGAATTTTTATTCTTGCGGAGCCTCGCCTGAGCGCCCGATGGCCCAGTGTTCGTTATGCGTGGCCGGTATGTTTTCTTCTCGCGGGGATTTTTGTACTCGTTTACAGCGATACGGAGTTGTGGCCCTTCGGGCCGCAGTCGTGGTTTTACGGGCTGTCGCATCACATGGAAGTTCGCCAACACAAATCATTTGCGCTTATTTTGTTGGCCGTGGGCGTGATCGAATTTCTGCGCGCTCGGGGCACATTGAAAGCGGCGTGGGCCGGTTGGGTTTTTCCCTTTGTGGCGATAGCCGGTTCCATCATTTTGCTGTTTCACGAGCACCGCGGCGGGATGCACGGGGCGGGGCACATGGAGCGCATGGCGCGCATCCAGACCGAGCATCACACGTATACGGCGGCGGGATTTGGGATTGGGCTCACCAAAGGCTTGTCTGAAATCAAGACTGACTGGCAGCCTCTTTTCAACAAGCTGTGGCCGTCCATCATGATCGTTTTGGGCGTAATGCTGATGTTTTACGTGGAATAGCGCGGAAATTGATGGAGCTTGCTGTTTGTCAAATTCTGAATCTTCTCCACGCGCGCTTAACTTAAATTCAATCTCAAAATCTCAGGCAAAGCCTGCGCGACTTAACGGCAATTCGCGGACGCGCTTGCCGGTGGCCGCAAAAATCGCGTTGCACAGCGCAGGGGCGAACGGCGGCAAGCCGGGCTCACCGATTCCCGCTGGTGGCGCTTCACTTGGAACAATGTGGACGTAGGTTTCGCGTGGCGCATGTTTCATGCGCGCCACCTGGTAGTCATTAAAGTTGGATTGCTCGATGGCTCCATCTTTCGCGGTGATCTCACCGTAAAACGCGAGCGAGGTGCCCATTACGGCTGCGCCTTCGAATTGTTGCCTCGCCATTTCTGGATTTACGATTGTTCCGGCATCCAAGGCGGTGTCGACGCGCTTGATTTGTACTTGACCTGCATCGTTCACCTGCACTTGCACTACCGTGGCCACGTAGGTCAAGAAACTGCGGTGCATGGCGACGCCCATGCCAAATCCATTGCCGGATTTTTGTTTTCCCCAGCCGGCTTTTTCCGTGGCAAGCGATAAGACACGGCGAAATCTGGCGGTGTCGATGGGGTACTGCTCGTAGGCGCCGTCGTAATTTGAATAATCCTTGGGCAATTCTTCCTTAGGAATAACGCGGTCGGGGCCGAGGAGTTGCAGCAGATAGTCGAGCGAATCGCGTCCCGCGGCGTGCGCCAGTTCGTCGGCAAAAGAATGCACTGCGAAGGCGTGATAAATATTTGCGACCGAGCGCAGCCAACCGATGCGCACGTGGGCGGTTGCCGGGCCATTTTCGACGCGGTGATTTGGCAAAGCGAAGGGCACATCTGTAAAGCCCAGGCCCAGCTCGTCGGCTGCGGAATAATTGTTCTTGGGATCAAAGGTGGATCCGATAGGGGGAAACACGGTGCGCTGCAACCAGGCCTCGGGTTTGCCGTCGGCGCCTAGCGCGGCTTTCATGTACATCGCGGCGACTGAGTGGTAAGTGTCGAATTGAATGTCGTCTTCGCGGCTCCAGACCACTTTTACGGGCTTACCGGTTTTTTTCGCGAGGACGGCGGCTTCGATGGCAAAATCTGGAAATGATTTGCGGCCGAACGCGCCACCGAGCAGGGTGACGTTTACGGTGACGTCTTCTTTTTTTAATCCTAACGCGCTGGCGATGGCGTCTTTGGCGCCTTGGGGATTTTGCGTGGGGGCCCATACTTCGACTTTGCCATTATGAAAAACGGCTAGAGCCGCAGGCGGCTCCATCGAGGCGTGCGCGAGGAGCGGGGCGTAATATGCGGCTTCGACGATTTTGCCGTCCTTGGCAAAAATGGCATTCACGTTTCCGTTTTCGCGCACTACTTTTCCGGGCTTGCGCGCGGTGTCCTGCAATTCTTTTTTGTAGGAGTCGGAGTTGTAAACGCTGTGCGGACTCTTCTCCCATTCGATTTTGAGTTTTTTCTTGCCCTGCATGGCGGACCAGGTGTTGTCCGCGAGGACGGCCACGCCTCCCAGAGTCTGATAGCCGACGGGCGGTTTGAATCCCTCAATCGATGCGGTCTGCTTGACGCCGGTAACAGCTAGCGCAGCGTTAGCGTCGACAGTCTTCGCGATGCTGCCGAAGACCGGTGGGTGCGCGACGCTGGCGTACAACATTCCGTCCATGCGGGTGTCCTGGCCATAAACGGCTTTTCCGTCGCACATATCTTTCAGGTCGTAGTTGGGAGTGCCTTTGCCGATGTAGCGCCAGTCGGTGCGGGCTTTAAGTTTGACGTCTTCCTTTTTCGGGACTTCGAGCTTGGCCGCGGAAGCCGCCAGTTCGCCGTATCCAAGTTTTTTGCCGGAAGGCGCGTGGATTACTTCGTGGAGTTCGGTGTGGCATTCCGTGACTGGTTTGTTCCACTGGGCGGCGGCGGCTTGAACGAGCATGAGGCGTGCTGTTCCGCCGGCTTCCCGCAAGGTATCGAAGAAACTGCGCACAGAATGCGAGCCGTCGGTATCTTGATCACCATATTTTTCGTCGCCGGTGGCCTGCACAATCTTTACGCGCGACCATTCGGCATCAAGTTCGTCGGCTACGATGCGGGGCAGAGCCGTGTTGCTTCCGCTGCCCATTTCGGAGCGATGCGCGATGATGTAGACGGTGCCGTCGGTGTCGATGGCGAGATAAACGTTGGGATGCAGCGGGGCATTGGCCATCGGGGCAACCGCACCGGCGCTTGACGAATCGGTTGCTGCCGCGAAAACGGTTTGCGGAGTCCAGCGAACGCTTAATACCAGAGCGCCGGCGCTGAGCAGGCCCTTGAGAAATTCGCGGCGGCCGGGCTCAACAATATTTATGGAGTTATTTAGGGATTCGACGGTGTTCGCGGACACGTGGTCACGGAGCATTCTTGAGGTCTCCCGATTTTTGACAACTAGCGGGCTGCTGTTTCTACGCTACATCCTACTGCCATTTGGAATTCTTGCAAACGCGGACGCACGAGAGACGGAGTCATAGTGATAGAATTTTGCTCGAAAACCGGAGGAGTGCGAACATGAAGGCGACGCGACGCGAATTCGTGAGCACAGTGGTCCTGGCTGCGCTGGGGGCGCGCTATGCTCGTGCAGCGGCGGAGCGATTACCACTGGCGTTTTCAACGCTGGGGTGTCCGGGGTGGACCTGGGCTCAAATTTTGGAATTTGCTGAGCAGCGTGAATTCGCGGCGGTGGAGTTGCGCGGGTTGCTTGGCGACATGAATCTGCCGGCGCGGCCAGAATTTGCTGCGGACAAAATCCCGGCTGCCAAGCGGGACGTCGCGGCGCATGGATTGAAGATCGCGTGCGTGAGTAGTTCGGCGGAGTTGCATGTAGCGGAGCCGCAAAAGCGAGCGCAACAACTTTCCGATGCGCGCAGTTTTATCGATCTGGCGTCGGCGTTGGGCGCGCCTTATGTGCGGGTCTTTGGCAACAAAATCGAGGGGCCGCGAGAGGAAGTTATCGCGCTCGTTTCGAGCGGGCTGCACGAACTGGGCGAATATGCCGGGCCGCGAAATGTGACGGTCATTATTGAATCGCACGGCGATTTCACAGATTCACCGACGTTGAAAGAAATATTGACGCGCGCGGATTCCGAGCACGCGGCATTACTGTGGGATGCGCACCACACATTTGCTACGTCACACGAAGAGCCGGAGTTCACGGTGGCGCAATTGGGGAAGTGGATCCGCCACACGCACTTGAAAGATTCGGTGCCGGATGGGAAAGACCGGCATTATGTGCTGACGGGAAAGGGCGATGTGCCGGTGAAACGGCAGGTTGAGGCGCTGG
>JAUTXJ010000271.1 GCA_030838075.1 Acidobacteriaceae bacterium | reverse complement strand
AGCGACTCTCTGCTAAGTTGAGAGCGCTGAAGGAGGAGCTGCGAAGACGCAAACATCTGTCCGTGGCGGAACTCGGGAAATGGTTGAGGTCCGTTGTACAGGGATACTTCAACTATCATGCAGTTCCCGGGAATCTGGCCAGCCTTCGGAGTTTTCGGTTACAGGTGATCCGGCGCTGGATGCGCGCGTTACGGCGACGCAGCCAGAAGAGTCGGATGACTTGGCCACGGTTCGTAGCGATCGCGGCGCGCTGGCTCCCCCAACCTAGCATCCTTCATCCCTATCCCAATTTGCGCTTCGACGCCAAACATCCGCGGTAGGAGCCGCATGCAGTAATCCTGCACGTGCGGATCTGTGCGGGGGGCGTCAGGTCAACTGGCGTCCCTACCGCGACCCCTCCAAAATGGAAATCCCGGACTCAGTTTGCTTTCAATTCCGGCCCTGGCCACGAGTCGGGGGCGAACCACATTTACCGTTGGCTACCTCGGATCTGGAAGCCTGTAGTCAGTCGAGATGCTGAGATCTTTCCACGCTTTGTCGGACGCCAGAATTTGCAGAGCATTGTTCTCGGCGGCGTTGTAAGCGTCACTTCCAAGCAATAGCCGCAGAGGCGGTTCGGATATTGATGCAATATGTAGAAGAGCGGCTGCCGCTTTTATTGGGTCCCCCGGTTGCTTGCCACCGTAATCGCGCTGAAAGCGAACTGTGGCGCCGACCGTCGCGTCGTACTCGGGCCGGCCTTCGCGAAGTTCCGTGGAGGAGCCTGCAAAATCGGTTCGAAAACCGCCAGGTTCGACGATGGTGACCCGTATACCGAGCGGTCCGACTTCTTTGGCCAGCGACTCTGAAAAGCCCTCGACACCGAACTTCGCTGCCGCGTATGCGGCACGCCCCGTCGGGCCAACGCGTCCGCCGATGGATGATATCTGGATGATGTGCCCGGATCCGCGCTCACGAAAGTACGGGAGCACAGCTTTAGTCATAATAATGACGCCGAACAGATTCGTTTCGATCTGTGCGCGAAAGTCCGCGAGCGACGTATCTTCAACGGGGCACACGTTGCCGTAACCGGCGTTGTTAACGAGGACGTCGAGGCCGCCGAAGGTCTGCATCGCGGCGGCAACGGCGTACTTGGCCTGCGCTTCTTTCGTAACGTCGAGCGAAACAGTCCGTACATTTTCTCCGAATCTGCTAGCGACTTCAGCGAGTTGCTCCGAATTGCGGGCCGTGGCCACGACGCGGTGCCCAGCCTTGAGAACCTCTTCCGTGAATGCCCGGCCAAGGCCGCGCGAAGCTCCGGTAATTAGCCAGATCTTTGACATAGAAAGCCCTCCGATCGATCGAGTGATGGCGCGAATTTTAGGGTTTCGAACTCACCGAATCGAGACGGCGATTTGGACATCGACATTGCCCTTGATCGCATTCGAGTAGGGACAGATGGCGTGGGCGCCCTCGACAAGCTGTGCTGCCGTCTTCTGGTCGACGCCGGCGATGGTCACGGCAAGCGCGGCAGACAGCACGAACGCACCCAAGTCGTTGCGGCTTAGGCCGATTTGGGCGACAACTTCTACGTCGCCATCGGCGAAATGGCGGCGAGCCTCACGGCTCACGTGGAACAGCGCATTTTCACAGCACGCGGCATAGCCGCCGGCGAAGAGCTGTTCTGGGTTGGTCGCATCACCTTTCCCTCCCAGCGTTCGGGGCAGGGCAAGCTTAAGATTGAGCAGGCCGTCGTCGCTGTGGATCGATCCATTACGGCCTCCCGTGGCGCTGACTTTTGTGGAATAGACTGTATCAGGCATCCGTTTTCTCCTTGTCGCGGCGTCAGATGGTTGGGATCGTTTCGCCGTCAATTTTGTGATCGTTAGTGGTGATGAACGAAGTGCGACTCGAGGGTTACAAAGTTTTCTACTGGGCGTGCGCGGCAGCCTCTTCGATAAGAGCTGCAACTTCCTTCGGCCTGGAAACGTAGACCGCGTGGCTGGCGCCTTGCGCTTCCACCGTGTGACTCTTGGCTCGCGCGGCGTACCAACGCTCAAGTTCGGGGTTGATGGTTCTGTCTTTTGCCGCTACCAAAACCCAGCTTGGTTTGCTTCGCCACGCAGCCGTAGTGATGACGGCCTTGAAATTGTCAGCCAAATTTGGCACCTGCGAGCGCGCCATGAAGTCGGCCTGCTCAACAGACAGGTCAGCTGCGAAATACTCATGAAACTGCGCGGGGTCGAGGTAAGTGAAACCGTCCGCGGTCTTCTTTATTGCGCCAGATTTATTGAGGTCACTCGGGAAGCGCTTTCCGTCGCCCGCCTCATTCTCTCCGGCGTCGGGCATGTGCGCCGCGATGTACACCAATCCAGCAACGGATGAATCCGTTCCCGCTTCGGTGATTACGGCTCCCCCATAGCTATGCGCAACAAGAATGCACGGTCCATCTTGCAGAGCAAGGGCGCGCTTGGTGGTGGCCACATCTTCTTTAAAGGATGTCTCTGGCTCCTGGACGATGCTGACCTTATAGCCATCCCTAACAAGAATGTCGTAGACACCTTTCCAGCCGGAGCCGTCGGCCCAGGCGCCGTGAACCAGAACAATGTTACGAACGCGATGCGGTTCGTTCTGCGCTGAGAGCCCGCCGCAGATAAACAGCAATAGTATGATGCAGAGAGATAGAGATATTCCTCGCACTATTTTCCTAGGCGCCATCGAATTACTCATTTTGTTGCTCCTGTGCGCCGGTTAAAACCGGCGAGGTGTAGTGAATGAAAAAGTCATACGAATGTGAAGTAGCGACCCACATCGGCCCCGAGTCATGCGGAGCCGCTCGCAAGGGCGGTGTCGAAGCG
>JAUTXJ010000207.1 GCA_030838075.1 Acidobacteriaceae bacterium | reverse complement strand
TTCGCGCTTCTCCAGCCCTCGGCGAGCTGCTTCTCGCCACGGGTGACTCACTGGCGGTGTCCATTTCCTTTTTATGCTCTCGGCCAGAACGCGTTCGCGGGGCGCACTGAGAATGGGTGGTCTCGCGCACCAATCTGACCTCCCTTCGGAGGCCCTATTAGGGGGACATTTCTATTGAGGACAAAAGGGGACACTATCATCGAGGTACAACATCAGGTTTTATGGGTACCTGATTCGAAGGGCCGCGACGAGGTTAGAAGGCGGTCGTTCGCTAACCGGGCTGTGTGAAGCGGTAGCCTTTGCCGCGCACCGTCTGGATAAATTTTGGATTTTGCGGATTGTCCAGTTTCTGGCGGAGCCACGCAATGTGCACGTCGATGGTGCGAGAGGAGACTTCGCTGTCGTACTCCCATACTTGCTGCAAAATTTCCTCGCGGGGAACCACGCGGTCGCGATGATTTATCAGGTAACGCAATAGTTGAAGTTCCTTGGCCGCCAAGGCAAGGGGTAGGCCGGCCTTACGCACTTCTGCCGTTTCAAAATTGATTTCGACATCACCAAAGTGAAAAGTGTGCACGTTGACGCGATTTTCCTTGTTCACGCGACGCTGCAAAGCCTCGACGCGCGCGAGCAATTCAGCGGGATCGAAGGGTTTGGTCAGATAATCGTCGGCGCCAAGTTTCAAGCCCACGACGCGATCGACGACCTGGGTTTTGGCGGTGAGCATGAGGATGGCGGTGTCAATGCCGGCTTGGCGAAGTTGGCGGCAAACTTCGAAGCCAGTTTTTTTGGGGAGCATGACGTCGAGGATGATTAGAGCGAATTTTTCCTTGGTGGCCTTCGCGAGGCCAGCATCGCCGTCGGAGACGCTTTCAACGGAATGACCTTCCGCGGTAAGCAAATCGGTAATGGTCATTACCAGGCCCGGTTCATCTTCTATAAGTAGAATCGGGTTCATCGGGCGGGCTCATTTTTTTGATCATTGGTACGCGAATGTGCCGCTATAAGGGGCGCGGGCGGAGCAGCCGGGAGGCGAACAATAAATTCGGCCCCTGGGCCGGAGTTGTCGCGCACCGCGACGGTGCCACCGTGCGCTTCGATAATTCTTTTGACTAAATTCAAGCCCAAGCCGGTGCCGTGAATCTGGTCTTGTAAAGAACGCTGGCCGCGAAAGAATGGATCAAAGATGTACTCGCGTTCTTCTTCGGGAATGCCGGGTCCACCATCGGCTACGCGAATCTCGACCACAGATGGTCCACCATTTTTTGATCGCGCGGCGGAGATGCCGATCCAGTCGTCACCGGACCTGCCGTACTTCATGGCGTTCTCAAAGAGATTTTGCAGCGCGTGCTGCATGGACGCCCGGTCCGCGAGTATTAGAGGCAGGTCAGGCTCGATTCGCTCCTCAATAACCACATTTTTTGCGTCTACTGCGGTGCGCGCAGCAAACAGGCTGGCTTCAATCAATTGCGGGACGGCCAGCGGTTCGCGTTTCTGAAGCACGCGGCCGGCGCGAGCATTTCCGTAGCGTAGAACTTGTTCCACGAGTGCAGAAAGTTTTTCGGCCTGCTCGCGAATCAATGTGCCGTAGCGGGCGACTTGTGTGGGTTGGGCGGCGAGATCGCCGCGCAGGTTATAAGCAGCGGTGCGAATAACGGTCAGCGGAGTACGCAACTCGTGAGAGACGCCGGCAACGAAATTCATTTGAAGCTCGGCGAGGTTTTGCGCGCGTCGGGAAAAACGCACCAGCGCGTAGGTTGTAGCGAAAATGAGCAGCAATAATCCAGCGGCGAGAAGGTCATTGGTGCGGCGCCCTTTTGCGACGATGGTTTCAAGCGACCCGGCATGATGATGTACGCGCAAGGTCCACAGCGCGCGGCTTGGGCCGGGTTCCGGCGCGGTATTTGGCGGTGCCACAACGCTGCCTGCCAAAGAGGCGGCATCGGAGTCCGCGGGCGACGGGGAGGCCGGCGATTGTGCTACCGATTGAGGATGGGCTATCTCTAAAAGATCTACAGAGGCGTCGGGAGTCCAGCGCGCTGCTCGTGAGGAATCAGTGGAGGAGCGATAAATACTGATTGCAGGATTTGCGCGCGCGACAACTTCCGCGTCGTATTCGAGTTTTCCACTCTGCCCAAGATAGCGATTCAACATTTCGGAAAGCAGGGTGTGACCGATGTGGTCGGGATCGAGGTCAAGCAATAACCACTCCTGTTCAACGGAACGCGGGCCCGACTGCTTATCGGTACCGAAGCGCGGAAATTCCACCAGCGTAGAAGTCTGATTCACAGGCGCGGGACCACCTCGCAAGCGAACGATGAGGCTCTTACGCATGGCATCCCATTCCGGCGGCCAATTACCAGGGACGAGGTGGGTTTCAGTCGCGTCCGGAAATAGCAACACGAGATCGAGTTTATCTGGAACAGCAATAGCCATGCGTCGAACCACAAGGTCGCCGGATTCTTTGCGGTTTCGATACTGAGAGAGGTAGGCGAGGTCCCTGCCGAGCTTCTGAATTTCCCAGTTGGCGGGGATGTAGCCGTAGCAAGCGGCGAAAACTTCATCATTTAAATCGCGACGCAAGAGATTGAGTCGATACTGAAGATCCTGGCGAAGCCGGTAGCTTTCGGCGTCGGCGACTTCGCGGAGCCAGCGGTATTGCAGCCCGGCGAGCACCGCGCAGAGAGCCACCAAAAGGGCCACAGCGGCCCACGATAGCCAGGTGTGGTGTTTTGTTTTGTCAAAATCCATAACACGAACTCGCGATGCTAAGCCGCATTTTGATAGTACGAAGTGACATTTCCATTCTACATGGAGCCGGGACAGGGCCTTCGTAAAGAACACGCAAAGATTGAGTTAAGAACGTAAAGCTTGCAGTTTCAACGACAACGCCTCATGCAACCCGGTCATCTATCCCGTTGTAGTTCGAAAATAAATCGCCGATGAACGATAAAAAATCTGACGGGAGATCAACGATGAAAAATGCTTTTTTCAAGGCACGAGACGCGTACTGGATCGCGATAGCTGCGGCGGCGCTGACATTTACGACCCATGCTGTGCTGGGGGCTCGATCGATGAAGGTAACATCAGCAGCGTCCGTTAAACAGCAAGCTGCTAAACCGCAAGCTGCCGCTAGTTCGCAAGCGAGCACCACTGATCCGTTGCTAAGTGCCGCCTACCGCGATGGCTTGTACGTGGGCAAACTGGCAGCTCAACGGGGTGAACAACGTCTCGCGCCAGTGGGGCGTTGGGCCACGCAAAGCGATCGCGAAGCTTTCCTGGCGGGCTACGAACAGTCGAGCGCCGAAGTGGCCGAAGCGGGAGCCCTGAACTAAACCAAGAAGTTAATTCGACGAGCCAGTGCGGCTGTTGGTTGAATACATATCGACTACCTGGCGCTCACCCTTTGAGGATCCACAGGGTGGGCGTTCAGTTTTGAGTTGCCTAATTCCCATTGACCCACCCGAATTCTTTACTACAGCGAGTTCAGGAAAACATTCAGGAGTTGTTTCTGAGCCGGAGTCAGCTGATTGTATTTTTGCGCTTCGCTGGCGGCTTCGTGGGTGTGTTTTTGGATGGCCTGTTCGAGGGTTATGGCCGAGCCATCGTGCAATAACTGGGTGCGGGTGCGCAGGCCCCATAAAGGCGCAGTGCGAATTTTGTAGGCGGTGTCCGCCGGACCATTTTGTTGAATGCCGTCACCGGTGCCAATGTCATGCAATAAGAAATCCCCAAAAGGATGAAATTGCATGTTTCCTAGCGCGGCGGAAACCACGTACGTACCCCCGTGTATGGTGGTGCCGGCCGGCGCAGTGACCAGGGTGCTGACATGGCAGTTGGCGCAACCGATAGCTTCGAAGATGGCCTGACCTTGATTCACCTGCACGGTGATGGGGCCGCGAGGCGGAACTTTCGTGGTGCGCATGAATAGCGTCAAATTCACGAGATCGTGGTCAACATCATTCGGATGAGGCACGCCAGCGGGTTCGCATGTGGTGGTCAGTTCGTCGGGGAACAATTCGTTGGTAATGCCCATTTCATTGAAGTACGCGTCTCCGGCAAAACTGAAAAGGCTGGCATGTTGATTTTTCCATCCGAAGCGGCCGACTTCAGAAGTGTTCGGAGATTCCAGGACCGGAACCATGATGGCTTCGCCCCCGTTTTGTCTCGCCAGAGCCAGCAAAGTGGCATCGGGTACGGCTTCTACGAATGCGTCGCCGAAGACGCTGAGGGCGAGACGCGGGGTGCTGATATTTTCAGCGGTGCTAAGGTGCGATTGCGCGTCAGCACAGATGGCGCGTTGATTTATGAGCGAGCGGTCCGGAATTGTTTCGCCGTCGGTTAGCACGGCAGTAGCGGCGGTAAACGTTGTTGAACTTCCGTTGGTATCGCTGCGACGCTTGGAATCGTGAAGATAATTATCTCGCGCGTGTTCCCCTCGGGAACCGTGACCGGCGCGGAGAACGGTGGTCTGCGCGGCGCCACCGACTGCCATGTTCTGATGGCATTCCACGCAGGAGGTGGCATTGTAGATGGGGCCTAATCCTTTTGCGGGCGTTTCTATCTCACTGAAAACTGCGGCAGCCGTATCCATGGCACTCTGTGAGGTAGTGCCGTTGGTTTGATCGTCAAATGCGGCTGGCGCTTCGGCGGCGGATTGAGCTCCCAAGTACATGCTGATCGCCAGTAAAGTGGTAGTCAGCACAACTGTAGCGAGAAAAATGGTGCGTCGCATTTTTGTCCCCCTGTTTCAAATAGAAAAGCAACGATCGCAGCGGTAACGTGGTTACTTTTCTGGTTTGCGTCCGATAGTCTCGAGGACCGGGAACAAGAAGACGACGAACTGGTTGATGAATCGTCGACTGGGCTGAGTCTATGATTACGACGCTAGAGGCGCTACTGAACGCGGGTACAGAAGTGGGACAGGACAAGTGGGTTAGTGGTGGTGCAGCGTTGCGATGCAAGTGGGCAACAGGAGAAAGCGCTCGTGAGAGACAACCTAGTGGCGCGACGTACGCGATTAGCGCGGGCGAGTATTTTGATGGATGCGATAGCAAAGGCAGCACGGATCGTGTGGATTGCGGCGCTGATGGCTTTAGCATTTGCGCCTACCGCGAGCGCGCAGGCCTGGGGAGATCCGGTGTGGAGCGACGAATTCAACTCCACTGAAGCCGGTGCTGCGCCGGACGCGAGCAAATGGACTTTTGACGTTGGCGGAAGCGGATGGGGCAATCATGAGCTGGAAGTTTATTGCGCGCCGGGGACTTCTACGCCGCCGTGCGACGCGCAACACCCGAATGTGTTTCAGGATGGGCACGGGCATCTGATTATTCGCGCTTTGAAGGTGGGTGCAGAACCTGCTGCCATTGGGTCGTGGACTTCCGCACGATTGAAAACTGCGGGGCTGAAAGATTTTCAGTACGGGCGGATGGAGTCGTGCATGAAACTTCCTGTCGGCGCGGGATTGTGGCCGGCGTTCTGGATGCTGGGCACTGCCGGGAATTGGCCTGCTGGCGGCGAGATCGACATCATGGAAAATATTCCGGAGTCCGGCGGTTCCGGACCGGGACTGGGACCGAATAAAATTCAGTCGACGATTCACGGGCCGAGCACTACAGAAAAAGGGCGATATAGCCTGGGCGTTGTATTTGCGTTTCCGGCCGGGCAGCGCATCGACGATTCCACACCGCCGTGTCATGTGTATGGAGCGATATGGTCGCCGTTCATGCTGCAAATGTATGTGGACGATTGGCGGAAACCATTTTTTATTCGCACGGCTACTGATGTGCCCGCTGGGGGACGATGGGTGTTCAATGCGTCTTTTTATTTTCTGATGAATTTGGCCGTGGGAGGCGATTGGCCGGGGCCGCCGAACAGCACTACGCCAAGCACTGCAGATATGGAGGTGGATTACGTGCGCGTCTACAAAGCGAGCCGTGCGGAGCCGCCCGAAATGATCGCTCCGGCGATAAAGCGGCTAGCCGGCTTGGCGACCGCGACTATCGAGCTGCGCTCCTCAGGCGAAACGGGCTTCGTATTTCTCACCTGCGAGGTGGATGGCGCGGACAACAAGTGCAACGTGGATACCGGCAATACGCTTAATCACGCGGTCGTAGATTTTCGCTCTGCCGGTTCGCGGATGGCGAAAATCATCGTGACGTCTGGCGATTCTTCTCATGCTGGTGATGCTGTTGCCAGCGCGAGTTATGTCATGGTTACCGCGTATACGGTTAGCGGCGAGGAATCACACGTTGCAATTCCCATCGAGTGATTTTTGGCGCTGGTTGCACACATCCGGAGTGAAACGACATCCAACCAGACAGATAGGGCCGCGCCCAGCAAATCGGAAAATGAAATGCGACACAAGGCTCGCATAAGAATGTGGCTGCTGATTACTTCCCTGCTCTGCAATGCACTCGCAGCGTTGGCGCAAACTGCGCCCGTTGCAGGACTGGCCGTTCCGCCGAAGAATAATCGAGTGGTATTTCGCAATGTGGATGTATTTGACGGTTACCGAATGCTGCGGTCGCGGACTGTCACGATCGCCGATGGGATGATTGAGAACGTGGCCGCTTCAGAAACGTCACCATCAGCGGATGGTGTGCCTTCCGCTGACATTAATGGTCGCGGGATGACGCTGCTCCCTGGATTGATCGACGCACACGTACACATCGGCGGCGGAGAACAGCCGCTGGAGCAGGCCGCCGCATTAGGCGTGACTACTGTATTGGACATGTTTGGCGACCCGCAGCTGCTTACGCCGCTGGAAAAAGAAATCGGTCGGGGCGAGCATCCCAACGCGGCGGATTTTCGGACGGCCGGAACGGGCGCGACGGTACCGAAGGGTCATCCCACGGAAATGGGTGGCCCGCCGATTCCTACGCTGAAGCCGGAAGACGATGTGCAGGCATTTGTGGACGCGCGATTTGCGGAAGGCTCCGACTATTTGAAGATAATTTACGAGCATGCTTTTCCGACGCTTTCGGTCGAACAATTGCGCGCGCTGGTTCTCGCGGCACACAAGGGCAACAAGCTGGCGGTGGCGCATGAGAGCAAACAATTTGAAGGGTTGGCGGAAATGCAAGCGGGAGTGGATGGCGTCGAGCACATTTTCGACGACACCTCGATCTCGCGGGAGTTTATAGAGACGGCCGTGGCCACCCACATAGTGTTCACGCCGACTTTATCCATCGTGCAAGCTGTGGGTGGAGATCCGAGTGGATCTGCCCTCGCGGCGGACCCGCGATTCGAGCCTTACCTTCTTGGATGGGCATTACACATTTTAACGATCAAGCTTCCGCCCGAAGCGACTAAGAATCACCATTACGAAATTGCAAAAGCCGCAGTCAGGGCGCTGCACGAGGCCGGTGTGACGATTCTGGCGGGGACAGATGCGCCGAATCCAGACACGAGTTATGGCGTGAGTCTGCATCAGGAATTATTACTTTTAACCGAGTGTGGACTTTCGGCGGAAGAAGCGTTGAGGGCCGCGACTTCCAGTCCCGCTCGAGAATTCGGATTGATCGACCGCGGACGAATTGAAAATGGGCGGCGGGCTGATGTGTTGCTGGTGAAAGGCGATCCGACGAAGGATATTCGCGCCACGCGAGATATCGTGGGTGTCTGGAAAGCGGGGATTGCCATCGATCGCGATGCTGTGGCGAAAATGGCGGCACAGAGCAGGAAAGGCGCGCAGCCCGAGAATTAGCTTGCAGGAAAACTTGGCTGGATGCTTATTGTTGGCTGACGCAGATTTTCTCGCCAGGTTTCAGCACGGTGGCTCAACTGGGTCATGCGGAAATGTTTGCCGGCTTGAATTGGTGCTGACTTAGGTGAGCGCACGGTGAGCGGAGAAGAATCTCACCTGGCCATCCCGATTGAGTGAATGAGAGATTAATGCACACGTTTCGGGGCGTAACGACATCCAAAAAGCAAGCCGCGGAAAGTCCGGCCGCGCGACGAGTGTCCAATGTTTTTATACCGGGAGGAATGATGAACGGACGGATTTCGGCGGCATTGCTGGTGATGGTGGGAATGATTTTGTTTGCAGGGAGCGCGGCGAGCCGGCAGGACAATGACAGACAGAACGATGGTAGACAGGACAACGGGCAGCAAGCTAGTCCACCTCCGCAGAACTCCGACGATACGCGGCGCGATGACACCAGAAAGCCAGATGATGATCGGGCGCGGACAGATGACCGCAGAGCAGACGCGCCTGAAGAGGGCGAGCGCGTCACGTTGCCGCCAGACTCGATAATTTCAGTGCGTATCGCGGACGAAATTAATTCCAGCAAAAATCACACCGGAGATATTCTTACTGGCATCGTGGATCCATCAGTTCTAATCCACGATCAGGTGATGATCCCTCGGGGAACGGAAGCGCATGTGCGCA
>JAUTXJ010000187.1 GCA_030838075.1 Acidobacteriaceae bacterium | reverse complement strand
ATTGGATGTCCAGCACTCAGCTCGCTTTCAATTCCGACGATCTCGCATTTCAGGAATCACGTCAAGACCCTACCGTAGTAGCGCACCGAGAGTGGTTTCCCTGAACGCCGTTTGGCCCGTGACTGCCACTTTTCCGAGTACGCGACTATCAAGCACTAGAACGGGTCAGCGCAACCAATACCACTCAATCACGGGCCGCTTTCTACGACCGTTGGGCATTGCAGCTTCGCGTTTTGCGTCTCGGCAGCAGCGAGAAACACAATTTTGATTTGCGTCCGATCACGGTTATTCCTAATATCCTTCTGCCATCCACACGTTACTACTGATCGTCGGTCCCGGAATCGCTAGGTACTTCCCGTCTCGCGACGCGATCCCCCACGATTGTGTCGCACCTTTCACCTGCCAAAGTTGGTGCGCATTTCCCGCCAGGTCCACATATAGCAAGCTGGACTTCCAACCCGTCGGATTGCTCGTAACAAAAAGCCCTTTCGAATCCGCCGCCCAATCGATGGAAGAAAAAGAACTCCAGTTTTTCAACACGATTTCTCGATTTGGCTGACCTGCAAGCGATAACAGGCGGATGTTCTTCGCGCCTACCGTGATTACCGCGATGAATTGTCCATCGGGAGAAAGTCCCGAATCCTCTATGCCACTTTCCCGTTGTACTCTTGCCACCTCGTGAGAATTGCCATTCACCGGATCAAATGCCGTGAAGATCAGCTCTGTGCTCGATTGCTGAGAGTAAATGCAGATGCTGGCCGGTACCCGTGAACATGCGATATTAGCGATTCCAGGGGCCGCGACCACCAACTGTGGTGTCCCACCATCAAGCGGCGCTCGCATCACCCGTGATCTTTTTGCTGCAGCTTTTCCCGTTGCATCTTTTCCTGTATAACTGGGCAAATACAAAATTTGCGTCCCGTCCGGGCTCACCCGGCAAATCCCCTTCTCTTCTGGACCCAATCCCAACATCTCCGCCGAACTTTCATTGATGCGCTGACGAAAAATGTTCCTTTTCCCCGTTCGATTCGATATGAATATCACCGCCTTACTGTCCGGCGTCCAATCGAACGGGACGTCCTCGGCCTCATCGAGCGTCAGGCGCCTGGGCGTACTCGCTTTGCCGCTCTTCGCGGAAAATTCCGAAACATAGACATCCGATTGCGAATTCACCCGATTGAACGCCAGCCGTTTTCCATCTGCGGTGATGCTCGGTTGACCGATCAACCCTTCACCACTGGTGATTCTCTCTGCTCCCCCTTCAAACGTCCCAGTGGCGGAGTTCAACTTCGACGCGAAAATGTTCGAGCTGTTCTGGTTCGGCGGCAATTCAAACATCACATACAGCAATCGTCCATCCGGCAACCAGCGCAGTCCCGCATCCAAACGCGCATCCAAACGCGAGTCCGTGAACACCGCTTTTTCTTTGCCTTGTTCCAGGTTAAGAAGCTCAATCGAATCCGCTGATGTGAACCACGCGAATTGTTGTTTTAGATAAGCAATCGAGTGTCCGTCCGGAGACCACACCGGGGAAGAAAGAACGTTTCCTGAAGCCGGTACCAGCTTCTTCTCCTCGCCTCCGTTCGTTCCCATCAACCAGATTTCCAGGCCCGCTTCGCCAAACGCCGGCGCTCTCAAAAACACAATCTGTGAACCATCTGGCGATACTGACGGCGCCCACCCTTCGTCGCTTAATTTTCGTGGAGCGCCGCCCAGGATGGAGAGCGTCCAGAGTTCTATTTTATTTTCCAGCGGCGTGGTCCATGATGCGAAAAGTTGCGAACTGTCCGGAAACCAGCCGAGAGATCTCACCTCATGGCCCTTCGGTACCAACTCGTGTATTTCACCCGTGGTCATCTGCCGCAGGTATATTCCGGATTTATCCGCGTACGCCAGATACTTCCCGTCTGGAGAAATTGCCGATGCGGAGACTGCGTTTTCGCTCGAGTTTGTAGTCAGACGTTGCTGCGTCGGCGCGGATCGAGACGATTTTGACGGAGTCGTGTGCCAACGGAACCAGCCCGCAGTCAGACCCGCTATCACCACAATTGCCAGCGCGGCAATCGCCGATGGCTTCTTCCACGACGGTGTCGAAACCTGTTGGGCAGTCTGCATCTGCGTCGTGAACTTTCCCGTCTCTGTGTCGCGTCTCAGTCGCTTAAGGTCGGCTCTCAATTCAGCCGCAGACTGGCAGCGGACTTCGCGGTCCTTCTCCAACGTCTTGCTGATGACTTCTTCCAGCCTGGCCGACACCGCAGGATTCAATCGTACTGGAGCGACCGGCGTCTGATTCAGAATCGCTTCGAAGATCACTCCTGAGGTTTCTCCACGGAAAGGCAACGCCCCCGTGCTCATCTCGTACAGCACCACGCCGAACGAAAATAGATCCGTCCGTGCATCCAGCGCTTTTCCCCGAACCTGTTCCGGACTCATGTACGCGACGGTTCCAATGGCGGAGCCGGGACTCGTCAACTGTGCTTCAAACGTCATTGTCGGGCCCGTCGAAACCGCCTCAACCTCAGGATTGGCCGTCACCTTCGCCAACCCAAAGTCCAGAATCTTCGCGTTTCCGCGGTCGGTCACGAATATGTTGGCAGGCTTGATGTCGCGATGGACGATTCCCTTGGCGTGAGCAGCGTCGAGAGCGTCGGCGATCTCAATTGCCAACCCGAGCAGAACATCCGTATTAACAGGCTTTCCGCCAATGCGGTGCTTGAGCGTGATGCCCTCTAGAAACTCCATGGCAATAAACGCCTTGCCGTCCTGCTCGCCGATGTCGTAGATCGTGCAGATGTTGGGATGATTCAGTGCGGATGCGGCCTTGGCTTCACGCCGAAAGCGCTCCAAAGCCTGGCGGTCTTGCGCAAGGTTTTCAGGAAGGAATTTCAACGCAACAAATCGGTCCAGACGGGTGTCCTCGGCCTTGTAGACCACACCCATGCCCCCGCCGCCGAGTTTTTCGAGGATGCGGTAGTGGGAGATGGTTTGTCCGATGAGAGATAAGGAGTCCGCCATTTGCCGCCATCTTAGGTTGCGACATGAGGCAAGTCAACGAACACAGGCAGATTAAGACCAGCGCTGGTACAGCATTGGAATTTCAGAGACGCGACATCCATGAAGTGTTCTCAGTTGCCTGGTAAACGCGGTGGTTACCGTCCATGTGGAAATTTTCAAGTTTCCGAGTACCCGACTACACAGGAGTTGAGACGCTGCGGACGTTACGTTGCGCGGACGCGCTTGGTAAATCAGCCAAGAAGACTACGAACTTTATCGGTAGGACCACTTATTAAGAAGTTATGGGGCGCGGCGCTCTACCGGTACGTAATCCTCCTGCGCCACATCTTTTCGACCCTAGGGACGCCGCCGGTCTTAACAGTCTGCTGGCACGCGATCCAATTTCCGTGGCTGTCGTCTGTGCAATGAATCTCAACATCGATGGTCGTACCGTTCGCTCCGACGAGAAATCCTATCGTCGCGCCGCTCGCGTTGCTGGTCACGGTAAAGGCAAGGGATCCCTCGTCCCCCGAGTATGAAGTGGTTTTTGTATGTTTTGCATCGTCGTACACGATGGAGATTTTTCCCGGCGGAAGTTCAAATTCGCTTCCCGACTTGTCAAAATCGTGGGCCGCAGTGTCCTGTTCGATCAAGCGCCCAGTTTCGTCGTAACGAAATGCGACATTTAGCGGGTGCTTCATTTGTTTGGTCGTCCAGTCCCGATCCCGAATAACTGCCATGACAACGTGACCCTGATCGTCTACGGTTTTGGTCATTGATTGGGTGACGGCGCCAACCGTGTCGTAGTCCTTGGAATCGACAGTCTTGCCGTCCGTTGAGTAACTGAACTCCGTGCGGCTGAACAACTCATCTTTCGGCCCTTGACGGTATTCGTAACTGGTGAGCCGTCCGTGGGAATCGCGTTTGAAGTTCGTGACGTGATTCTGGATCTGGTCGCCGCTCCCTCTGCGGTATTCAGTCAGCTTGCCGGATTCGTCATATACCCAATAATTCCAGAATTTGGGCTTTGACTGCTTGGTGTTCGGGAACGTCGATTCCCGACTGATTAGGCGGGTCCCATCGTAACGATTGACCGTGTCGGATTCCGAGCCTCGGTCTTTCCGAACCTCTTCGGTCACACGCCCCGCCTCGTCCCAAGTGGACGTTATGGAGGTAATGACTTCACCCGCGGCTCCAGCAGGCGTTTCGTGAGCGCGGAGTTCCTCATATAGCGTTTGCACAACCGCGCCGATAGGAGGCAGGGACGGGTCCGTTACGAGCTTTCCGACGTTTCCAATTCCGAGGAATACTATGAAGGGAGCTCGTGGTGGGCGGCCGATGTCCAGGTCCGGCAATGACTCGGTGCCAAATTGGGCGGACAGAGCGGACGTGCACAGCAGCCCGGCGACCATCGAAGCT
>JAUTXJ010000159.1 GCA_030838075.1 Acidobacteriaceae bacterium | reverse complement strand
TTGATGCTGACCCGCAATGCCAGATCGGTGGTTTCAGCGCGTGCTTGCGCGTATCCGGTCATCGACAGGCATTCGGGTTTCCTGATCGCAGCTGGAGTTTGGCTCATAGAAGTTGTGATTTGACACTCGTCTCGGATGACAACCTTGCCGGCGCCAGCATGTCATCGTCCGCGAATTGAATATCGTGCAGCCGCGCGTACGTTCCGCTCTTGGCCATCAACTCTGTATGCGTGCCGCTTTCCCGAATCTGCCCGTCTTCCAGCACCATAATTTTATTGGCTCGTCGTATCGTCGCCAATCGGTGCGCAATCACGAACGTTGTGCGGCCCACCATCAGGTTCGCCAGCGCTTTCTGCACGAACATTTCGGATTCAGCGTCCAGTTCGGAAGTGGCTTCATCGAGAATCAAAATCGGCGAATCTTTCAGGATTGCCCGTGCGATAGCGATGCGCTGTCTCTGTCCGCCGCTCAATCTGGTTCCGCGTTCGCCGACCAGCGTGTTATAGCCCAGCGGCAGCTCGGTGATGAAATCATGCGCCAGCGCAGCTCGTGCGGCCGCCCGCACTCGCTCTTCAGCCACACCGGTTAGCCCGTAACAAATGTTGTTCCACACCGTATCGTAAAAAAGAATATTTTCCTGGGCTACCATGGCGATCTGCTCCCGCAGCGAGCGAATCGTCACTTCGCGAATGTCCATGCCGTCGATTCTTATGGTGCCAGCGGTCACTTCATGAAAGCGCGGCAGTAGATTCACGAGGGTGGTTTTTCCCGCCCCGCTCGAGCCTACCAATGCAATCACGTCGCCTTTTCGCGCTTGCAACGTTACGTTTTGCAAAACCATTGTTGAGCCCGGGCTGTAGCTGAAACTGACATGCTCAAATTCAATTTCACGCGCGAACGCTGGCAGAATCTGAGCGCCCGGCTGTTCGATATTTTCCGCTTCAAGATCAAGGTAAGCAAAAACTTGAGTGCTGGCCCCTTGCGCCGCCTGGAACTGTTGGTACACATTGCCCATGCGCTTCAACGGCATATAGGCATTGAACATTGCATAGATAAACGTAAAAAACTGCCCGGTGGTCATCACGTGATGCTGGATCGCGCCGCGGGCATACAGCAGTAACAATGGAATGACGATCGCCCCGAGCAAATCCATCAGCGGCGAAGTAATGACTCCAGCGCGAACCCAACGCATGTTTTCGCGCAACAACCGCTTCGAAGCTTCGCGGAACTTGCGAATTTCAAACGGTTCCATCCCAAATGCTTTCACGACACGGTTTCCGCTCACCGTTTCCTGCAAGATCTGGCTTAAATCTCCCAAACGTGACTGGCTGGTTTCCGCAGATCGCCGAATCTTCCGCCCAAATTTATTTACCGGCAGGATCACCAGCGGCAAAAGAAACGCGGCTCCCAGCGCCATCTTCCAATTCACCACCAGCAGCACGCCCACGAACACCAGAAACGTAAATCCTTTTTGAAACAAGTCCGCCAGATATTCACTAAGCGCGATCCGGGTGCGCTCCACATCATTGATCACCGTGGAGTGCAGGCGCCCCGTGGAGTTGTGCTGAAAGAAACCCATGGGTTGCCGGATCAATCGCGCATACACCTGGTTGCGCAAATCGGTTACCGCGGCCTGACCAACGTACTGGATTTCCGTAGTCCCTAAATATTCCGCAACGGCCTTTGAGAAATACAGGAGCAACAAGGCAAACGCGAACACCGTCCAGACGTTATGAATTCTTGGTGGAAAGAAATCATTAAGATAGATCGTTCGCCACGACCACGGCAACTTCACCAACGCCAACAGCGAGCCCACTGCAGCAGGATTCAGCACCCGGTCCACCGCTGGAGCTACCATCAGCGCCACGCCACCCTCAGCCAGCGCCACAAATGCGAGCAACAATATGCCCGCGCCTAGACGCAGCGAGTACGGTCGCACGTACGCCAACAGCCGCTTTAATTGTGGTGAGAACAGCGATGCCACGCTTCAGGCTCCCCGAACGGTTCTCTTGGTACGCTATTCGCCGCTAGAGGGGTGTGTCAAGTTGCCGCACCGTCTGGCAGCGAAATTCTGTAAGCCTTACGAAAGCGCTATCCAACTTTTTATTTCTCAATGTCTCGATGCACCACTTTCGCGGTAGTCCCGCGTTGTTCCAGGTATTTCTTCACCGCTTCCGACATCATCACCGAGCGGTGCTTTCCCCCTGTGCAGCCAAAAGCAATCGTCAAATAACTTTTGCCTTCTCGCGCATAGTGAGGAATCAAATACGACAGCAGTCCTTCGACACGCCGCAAAAACTCTCCCGTCTGAGGAAAGGAGCGAATATATCGACGCACTTTGGGATCTTTTCCGGTAAATTCCCGCAGTCGCGGAACGAAGTGCGGATTCGGTAGAAATCGCACATCAAACACCAGGTCCGCGTCGGTCGGCACCCCGTAGCGATATCCGAAACTCACCACCGATACCATCAAAGGCCGCTTGTCGGGATTTTTGAAACGTTCCGTGACGAAGTGCCGCAACTCATGCACATTAAATTGCGTCGTGTCGATGACCACATCAGCAAGTTTACGGATCGGCGCCATCAATTCGCGCTCGTACCTCAGGCTCTCGCGCACTGAATGGTCCTTGCCCAATGGATGCGGCCGCCGCGTTTCGCTATATCGGCGCAGTAGGGCATCATCCTGCGCTTCGATGAAAACCAGCGTAATCGGATGATCCTTGCGCAAATGCTTCAGCAGCGGAGGCAGCTTCTGCAGTTGCAGCCCCTCACGCGCATCAATCATCAAAGCCGCGCGCGCAAAGTCGCCATCCCCTGCGCCATGCAGCTCCGCAAAAATGGGCATCAACTCGACAGGAAGATTGTCGACGCAATAAAAACCCATGTCCTCGAAGGATTTTAGTACCGTGCTTTTTCCGGAGCCGGAAAGTCCGGTGAGAACGACGAGATGTCGCGCGTCATGTCTCGTCGGCGGCCGTTTCACCGGAGCGCCTTAACTCTTCACTCGGCGCTGGTGCGTGCTGGGAATTCTCATATCTTCGCGATATTTCGCCACCGTTCGGCGCGTAACGTGAATGCCCGCGTCATCCAGTTTCTTCGCGATCTGCTCATCCGTCAGCGGCTTCGTGCCATCTTCTTCTTCGATCATCTTTTTTACGACGCGCTTCAAGGTCAGCAACGACATCGCGCCGCCCTCCGGCCCGTTTACCGATTCGCTGAAAAATGACCGCAGCTCCAGCACGCCTTGCGAAGTATGCGCGTACTTACTCGCTACCGCTCTGCTGACGGTGGAAGGATGCACGCCAACTTCTTCCGCCACTTCTTTAATCATCATGGGCTTCAGCGCGTCTTGCCCGTGATCCAGAAATTCCCCCTGCCGCGCAATGATGGACTGGCAGACTCGCAAAATGGTGTGCTTCCGCTGCTCAATATTCTTCATCAGCTGAATCGCCGCCGTAAACCGCTCTTTCACATAATTTCTGACATCGCGGTCAGATGCATCCTTAACCAGCAATCGCCGGTATGTAGGGCTCAAGCGCAGTTGCGGCATATCATCTTCATTCAAAAAGGCAACCCATTGGTCGTCCACCTTACGGAAATACACATCAGGTTCAACTAACCGCGGCTCGGTTTTGTTGTAGCGCAATCCCGGTCGCGGATCGAGCTTGCGAATAAGATCCAGCGAACGCTTCACCACCTCCAACGGCCGGTTCAAAGCGCGCGCCACTTCCTTCAATTGATTTCCTTGCACCTGTTTCAAGTGATCGGAAACAATTTGCTGCGCCAGCGTATTGGTCGGATCAAACGCCTTGATTTGTAGCAACAAACATTCCCGCAAATCCCGCGCGCCCACCCCTATGGGATCAAAATCCTGCACCACCGCCAGCGCATCATCCAAATCATCCTGGGAATACTTTCCGCCCTGCAGCAACTCTTCCATGGACGCCGTCAAATAACCGTTCTCGTCCAGATTTCCGATAATGCTTTCCGCCAGTTCCTTCACCGTTTCCGAGCAAATCGTCACGCTAAGCTGCCACGCAAGGTGTTCGCTCAAACCGCTCGGCGAAGATAAAAATTTCTCGAACGACGGCCGCTCGGAAACTTCCCGTTCCTGGGACTGCCCGCCATCGCCACCCGTATCCAGGTACTGGTTAAAAAAACTCCCAACATCGAACTCATCAAACGGATTGGCTTCCGGCTTTTCCGGAACCTTTTCCGTTTCCGCTTTCAGAAAATTTTCGTCGCTGTAATTGTCGGTCTGGGTGGGTTCTTCGCTTAATTCTTCCAACACCGGATTCGCGATCATTTCCTGGTTGATCATTTCCCGCAGTTCCAGGCGATTCAGCGCCAGTACGCTGACCATCTGCACCAAACCGGGCGTCAAAATCTGCTTCTGCGATACCCTGAGATTTAGTTTGAGCCCCTGCCATGCCATTCGGTCTTGATCCTCTGTTTCTGGCCCGCTAGTTCAATCGGAAATGATCGCCCAGATAAACCCGTCGAACTTCCGCATCGTTACTCAAAGTCTCGGGTGTACCCTGCGCCATTATTTTCCCATGATTCACGATATACGCGCGATCCGTTACGTTCAATGTTTCCCTGACGTTATGATCAGTAATCAAAATACCGATCCCCGACCGGCTCAAATCGCGAATCGTTTCCTGCAAATCCTTCACTGTGAGCGGATCGATCCCCGAAAAAGGCTCATCCAGCAAGATGAACGAAGGCGACAGCGTCAACGATCGCGCGATTTCAAGCCGCCGTCGCTCTCCCCCGGAAAGCACATACGCTTTGCTGCTGCGCACCGTCTCCAGGCCCATCTGCACGATCAGCTCCTCCAGCCGGTCGCGCTGTTGTTCAGGCGTAAGCGGAAGCGTCTCAAGCACCGCTAAAAGATTTTCTTCACTGGTGAGTTGGCGAAATACGGAAGGTTCCTGAGGCAGATAACTAATTCCACTGCGGGCCCGCAGATACATCGGTAAATCGGTAATCTCTTCGCCGTTCAGCAACACCCGCCCGGAATCGGGCCGCGTCAGCCCTACCATTATATAAAATGTTGTGGTTTTTCCTGCACCGTTGGGGCCGAGCAGCCCCACAACTTCACCCTGACCAATCTCTAGCTCCACATCGTCGACGACCCTGCGGCCGCGATACGTCTTACTTAACTCAACAGCCTGGAGGTTCAGCATACCTCGTCATTTCTGGACTTGATGTTTCGTCAGTGTTCGCGAGCCTTTTTCTGAATCGACGATGATCGTATCATCCGCTAAAAAGAAGGTCAATTGACGCCCCGTTGTGGTGCCTTGCGTGCCGTCAAACAGTGTCGGGTTTCCGCCGCTCATCACAAATTTTCCGTCCGCCGCTGTATACTCCGCGCGCTCCGCGGTCGCCTTGCGAGCCTGCTCGTCCACGACAACTCCGCCACTCCCCACCGCGCGGCTGATTTGTTGCGCACCGTTAGCGCCGCTCGCGGCATTCGAACTCTTCTGAGCAGCGCCTGCCGCATTAGCACGGGTAAAATACAAATCAAGCAAATCGCTTCGCATTCGTTGCGCATCCGATTGCACCACCACGTTCCCCTCCAGGTGCGCGCGATTTTCCAAATCCAGATAGGTAAGGGCGTCCGAAGCGATATGCCACAAACTGGGTTTCTTCGAGGATTTATTCGTCACAGGTGAGCCGGGCACATCATGTCCTGCCGCCTGCGGAAACACCGACCGAACCTTACCCACAGCATTCAGTTGTCTAGTCTTTTGCAGCAGTTCTATGGAGTCAGCCTCCAGCACGGAATCACCCTGCCAAAGTCGCGCATGCCCGCTGTAAAGTGCGCGCCCGCTCTTGGAATTCGCCAGCATTTTCTCGGCAGTGATATTCGCCGGCCCACTGGCAACTTGGGGCATCGCCGCCGAAGGCTGCGGCGGCGTTCCTAAGACTGGCGAAGCCGGACCGCGCGCCGCAAATGTTCGCGAGCGCACCCCACCCTCGGCGCGAATATCGCCACTAGCCTGCATAAAAACGATGTTAGCCGCCCGGGTCTCCGTCGAAGCATCCCGCACAATCGCTTGGCCAGTCAGGGTAGTGATCTGACTGGCCCTAGCTGCGACCGCGCGGTCTGCCTGCCCACTTCGCTCCCCTTCTTTAAACTTCACGTTTTCGTTCAGCTCGAATTGCGACCAGCCGCCATTGGCAAGCAAATGCGCAACACCATGCTTCGCCGTGGTGATCTGCGACGGCGCCCCAGCCAAGTCCCGCTGCACCTGTACATTTCCATTCGCCGCCAGCTGCGTCGCTTTGCCGCCAGTAAAATCGAGCACAAACTTGTCCCCGCTTAACTTTGTCCGAGTCGCTTTGTTTTTGGCCGCATCCAGGCTATCCCCAACCTGCCCCGTTTCCTGCGCATCGGTCCATTGAATCGTGCCGGGCGTCAACGTCTCAGCCCGCTTTGGCTGGCTGGGCCTCTCGTCGCTACCCTCGGTAAATTCCATACGAGCCTTGTTAGTTTCCAGTATTCGTATCTGCCCTGTCGTGGCGCTCGTTTTGAGGATTACGCCGCCGTCCATATTTATTAATTTCGGCTGGCTGACTTCCGGCCACAGTTCCACGGAAGAATTCGCGGCCGTGAATTCCTCCTCCTCTGCGCCGGTTTTTCGTGAACCTTCCACTTTACCGGAGGCATCAAGCCGTCTCAGATCCCCATCTTGATCAAACCACGCAGTCAACACATTCGCGGTCAAGTCCATCGGCCCTGAAGCCGCTGACGACACCGCGTGCGGCCTTTTACCGTGCCCGCCCGCCGTCGCGAGAAATCTCCGAGCGCGAAAATCCTCGTCCAGATTCAACGTCATCTCGCCCGCATCCAGCTGCGCACTCTGCGTTTGCGCATGTGCCGGCCCCTCCAGGTGTAACAGTTTTGTATCGCGATCGAAGTCCAGGCTCGTGCCCATTACGTGCACTTCCTGTCCCGCTGTGCCTCTAGGCCCGCGGCTCTGAATCAAAGTCATCTTCACATCGCGCAGCAATTTCATCGTTCCCAACTGGGAGTTATATTCCACTCCCATGGCCTCCCCACTTCCTTCGGGAAATTTAAAGGTGACGCGTTCACTCGTGTGCGCCGTGCCGCTGGATTGATCGAACGTAACGTTGCGCGTCTCTACGTGCCCCATGGGGCCAGCACTTTCCTTAGCGCCGCGTTTCTTTGCCAACTCCGCCTCCGCCGCGGTTTCCAGTTCGATCTGCACCGCGCCACTGCAATTGATCGCGCCATTGCCTTTGGAATATTGACAACTGTGCGTGCGAATGACGTCGTGCCGGTCCCCCTGCTGCCCAAAAATGGTGATCTTTACTTCTTCCAGCAGGCTGGCTTCCTGGTTGCGGAACTCCGTGGATTTCGACGCTTCCACCGTAAAAATCTTGCGATCGCCGTCTACCTTGGAAAACGTTAGACCGTTCGATTGCCGCTCCACGTTCACCGGCGCAGCCGGAGGCGCTCCCCTTTTTTGCACCCGCGCCACCGCTTTATGCTGTACGTACACGCCCAGCGTGACGAGTGCCAGCAATAGCGCCAGCGTGGCAGACCAACGCGCATAACGCGCGGCTTCGCTTCGTTTCATATCATTAAGTTAAACAAACTTTTTAAGGTGTGTATACGAGTTGCGGAATTGCTGCGGAAACTTCCTGCAAATCGAAGAAATTACTATTGCTCGGCGAATTTTGTCTTCGCCACGGTGTCCGGTAAAACACCCACGTTGGCCGCCGCCACGCTATCACGATTGGTGTTTTTCACCAGGTACATGGCTTCATCAGCCAGATGCAGCAGCCCTTCCTTGGACCTGGAATCCACCGGGTAGGAAGCCACTCCCAGACTCGTCGTAACCTTGATATTCAACCCTTCCGATTCCAGCCACGTACTTTCCCTGATCATCTTGTGTAACCGCCGCGCCACGTTTAACGCGCTCTCTTTGGAGGTCTGTGGCAGCAGCAGCACAAATTCATCGCCCCCATAACGAAACGCAAAGTCGATCAGCCGGCATTTATTCTTCAGCGCATTCCCAATTTCCGCCAGCAGCCGCGACCCCACCAGGTGCCCATGCGTGTCGTTTACCTGCTTGAAGTGATCCAGGTCGATGAACACCAGCGAAAATTCGTAGTTATACCGTTGCGAGCGGTAAATCTCCGTATCCAGAATAAAACCCATGTGCCGCGCGTTATACAGCGTCGTGCAGTCATCCGTAATCGTCAGCTCGTGAATCCGCTTCACATGCCGCGCATTTTCCAGCGCAATCGCGGCAAAGTCAGCCAGCGCTTCCAACAATTTCAAATCCCGGTTGTCGAACCCATCCGGCCCCATGCAATTGATCAGCTCGATCACACCGAGGCAGGTGTCGCGAAACTTTACCGGTACCGCCACGATGGATTGCGTTTCTGTCTTGGTCTTCTCATCCACCTGACCAAAAAATCGCGTATCTTTCGCGGTGTCGGGTACCACAACGGTCTCCCCGTTCTGCGCTACCCACCCCGCGATTCCCTGCCCGATTTTGATGCGCACATCTTTCAACGACGGCGACGCTTTGCCCACCACCAACTCGAAATACAATTCCTGCTTGGCCTCGTCCAGCAGCAGCAGCGACCAGTTGTCCGGGCGCA
>JAUTXJ010000095.1 GCA_030838075.1 Acidobacteriaceae bacterium | reverse complement strand
TCCTGCGTCTAATTGGACATGGGAAACCCTGCTGGAGTGCCTCGCGATTTTGAAGCCTTAGAGAAACGACGCTTTCAAGCGATTCATATGTTGGAGCGTGGACTGAGTCAGGACGAGATTGCTCGACAACTACGCGTTGTCCCGCAAACGGTGGCTCGTTGGATGCACGACTATCGCACCCACGGCAAGTCCGCGCTGCGGAAAGCGGGACGTGCTGGCCGCAAGCCGCGCTTGAGTGACAAGCAGCGACAACAACTAGAGAAGCTACTGGTCGCAGGTCCCGAGCGGATAGGCTATGAGACCCCGCTGTGGACCTGTCCCCGTGTGGCTCATTTGATCGACGAGGAGTTTGACGTTCGCTACCACGAAGGCCATGTCTGGAAAATTCTGGTTGCTCTGGGCTGGAGCCCGCAACGACCGGAGGGGCGAGCACGAGAACGCAATGAAGAGCATATTCTCAATTGGAAAAAGAACGTGGGGCCAGCAATAAAAAAAAAGCGCGCCGAGAAGGGCGCATCCTCGTCTTCATCGACGAAAGCGGACTGAGTCAGCGACCACATCGTTGTCGTACTTGGGCCCCTCGCGGACAGACCCCCATCCTGCAATACAACTTTAATTGGAAGAGTTTGTCGGTGGCTGCCGCGCTCACACTGCTGAACTTTTATTTTCGAATCTATGCCGGAGCCATCAAGAAGGAACAAGTCGTGGACTTTCTGAAGGCCTTGGTGCGTCACCTGGACCAGCCGTTACTGATTGTGTGGGATCGTCTGCCCGGACATCGCAGCCGGCTGGTGCAGGATTACATTGCCAGTTTGCAGGGCTGGATTTCCACTGCCTATCTTCCGCCCTACGCGCCGGAACTGAACCCCGTCGAATACATCTGGGGTTACTGGAAGCAGCACGAGTTAGCCAATGTCTGCCCCAAGGACTACTGGCAACTCAGCGAAGCAGCACGACGAACGCTCCGTCGCATGCGCCGCCGTCCGCGACTGATCACCGCCTTCTGGCAGCAATCTTCTTTATGGCCCGAATAGCTCTATATTATGCGAGAGTCAATAGTGCTTCCGGAGCAACAGTTCAGTTCTCCCGTCATTGTTGTTTACTCCATCTCAGTCATATACTATCTACACTCTTCTGAGTCGCGGCCTACCCGGTCCTGCGAGGCGACTTCGGACCCCAAATTCGATTGCGAGGTATCGTGTTATGTGGAAAAACGAAGAACGCAAGCCTCAAGGAATTCCGGAGAGGCCTGGCACTCCTAGCACGCATGTAAACCAACCAGGGTTTGGTAACCCCCCCAGTAATCCGGCTTCTACAACTCAGGCTGCCGCGCTTGCTTCACGCCCCACATCGGCGGCTCCGCGTGGGAACGCCAGCATCGGCCAGGGCATCCGGATAAAAGGTGAAGTCACCGGCAGCGAAGACCTTTACATGGACGGCGTCGTCGACGGCAAACTCAACCTTACCAATGGCAGTTTAACGATTGGCCCGAATGGCACGGTTAAAGCAGATGTTACCGCACGAGAAGTCATCGTCCACGGACGCATTGATGGCAAAGTCACCGGCCGGGACAAGGTTCAGCTCATGAGCACCTGCCATGTGACCGGCGAGGTCCAGACTGAACGCCTGGCTATCGAGGAAGGCGCGCTGCTCCGCGGTAAAGTCGAGGCAGGCAGGTTGGCTCCCAAGGCGGAAACGAAGAACGCCGGTTCGGCCGGCAATAACAAATCCACGGAAGCTTTGCCGGCAACCTCAGGGTCAGCCGCGGATTAATTCGTGACTCTTCTCAACAAATTCGGCATTGGCCCGCAAAGCGATGCGTCTCGAACCGGGAGACCCGGTGGGTCCTCGTCGAGCCCCAGTTCAAAATCAGCATCCGCTGCACCTCCGGGGGCAAGTGCAGGCTCCCCCAGCTCTTCCCGCGCTCCGGAACAAGCTGCCACCCGCGTATCAAATGGTCTGAAGGAATTTCTTTGGAATCTCGAAGGCCTCGGCCGTGGCACTCTGCTCGACCTGGGAGCCGCCTGGCAAACCACTCTGAACTTTTTTATTGAGCGCAACTTCCGTGTCTCTACCGAAGACGTTTTGCGAGGCTGGAAAGACTTCCTCGATGAAGACGAGGCCCGTCTGCGCGAAGATCCAACTGCGCGTGAAACGCTCGACACCACCCCCGAAGGACGCGCCTCCCGCTTCCTTAGGTCCAACATGCAATATAAGCCCGCTTCGTTCGATGCCGTGTTGCTCTGGGACGCCTTGGATTACCTTGACCCCGCCATGACCAGGCAAACCGTCGCCTCGATAACCGAGCTGCTGCGGCCCGCCGGAATCGTTCTTGCTATGTTCCACAGCAAAAAGCCAGAAGCATTTCAGCGTTATCGTGTGGCCGATTCAAACACTCTGCAAGTCGTTCCCGCCAGAAGTCTCACACCATTTTATAAGGTCTATCAGAACCGCGAAATTCAAGACCTTTTCAGTCAATTCCGCACAACTAAATCCTTCGTCGGCCGCGATCAGCTGCGCGAAAATTTATTTATTAAATAGAATTCCGAAACCGATAAAATCCTGATACAAAGCTGTGAATTTTGCCATCTCTTCGCTTGCACTCATTTTTCTTCAGGAGTACAAACCTACCGTGAGCTCCAAATGCTCCGGAGGGGAGCATGACTCCACCGGACTTCGAGCGAAACAAAAGCTGATCACACCGCTTTTGCGGTGCGCGTCGCCCGAATAGCTACGCTTTACAGCGAACTTTTTGAGACGACACAGCAAAACGAAAAGGGGAGCCATCGGCTCCCCTTTTTGCATTTTTGGCTTGGCCAAAAAACCTACAGGCCACCATTGTTCTTAGATTTTACGGATAATTATTACTGAGCTTGATGGTTGTTGCGGTGATGCGAAATTTGGCGATGGTGGTGCCGGCTCTTCCCCGAATGCCGGTGATGATGCCGGTCGTGCGACGACGCGCGATTCGTGCCCTGTGGCTCGGCAGGACGCGCTGTCGTCAGGACAGGGGTAATCGCCAACACGAGCAGTGCTAAGAAAAGTTTCATATAAAAATCCTCACTGGGATAGATTCTGGGTAGACCTATTCAACCACACTGTAACGCGAAAGTCTTCAAATATTCGACGAAATGCCGCGAAAAGTGACACAACCCACCCAATCGCGTAACGGTACTTGTATTCGGATCGATGCGCGTATGCCTACCGTCGCCCACAAACGACATCTCATTTCCAGGGTTTACTAACTTCCGGAGCGATTTGTTCCACAATTAATTGCCAGACTTCAGGATCATGTAGTGAGTAGCGCTTCGTTCGAGCTGCGTGAGTCGCTTCGGGAGCAACGTCGGATTCTTCTTCATTCTGTCCGTCAGTTAAAAGGATACTTCGATCGCAAGCAGGGAACAGTTCCTTGCTTTCCTCGGGCTTTGAAATCCCAATGATCGTGGGGTGATAACGAAGCGCTCGTTCGTAAAGTTTGGACAGGCTCTGAATACAACGTTTGAGACTGGCGCCAATCGCCAGCGACCACATCACGCCATGCTGCCGCAATTCATATTTCTTGTCACGGCCAGCCTCAACAAAGCGCTGAATAGCTTTTTCAGACGCTCCCGCAAAAAAGAACAGCTCGTCGAAATCCCGTTGCCGCACCAATTCTGCTTCGCGTTGCTGCAACCCAGTATTTTGCGCCAGCTCCCGAGGCGAAAGGGAACTCAGCGCCACCACCGGCACATTCGTTTCTTCCGACAGCGACTCCAACGCATTCGCCGCTGCCGGCAATGTTTCCGCGATCGGCACGCAAGTGAATCTTCCCAGCCGAATAGTTTTCTCCGGCCGCAAATTGAAATATCCTTCCGGGAGAAATGTTCCGCTGCCGCCCTCAGCGATAAACGGATGCGTGTGCGCATGCTTACGCCGCGCCGCATCGAATTCCAGCCGGGATCGATTCGTCACCCACACCGCAGGAATCCCGGCATGGTCGAGCGCAGCCGTAAACTCATCCAATCCAGCCACACTTCTACCGCGCGGCGGAATCAATTCATCGACAGCAATGTAGAGAACGCACGGCGTTTGTCGCAAGCAAGCTCCAGTTGGACATCATTGTAAGCGCAAAAGCCCAGCTCCAGCGAGGTGGTCCACATTAAGCGGCGCCTATCGCACCGCTCGTATGGCGGGTTTCTGTGCACTACAGAAAATATGCCTTTTCATACGGGCATATTTCATATCTCCATATACCCGCATCACTCGAATCTAAATAAAAAATAAACATCAAAAAGAGCAAATTGCTAATCGGCTCTGAATCATAGGCTAGCGCCGGGCCGTCGATTTCCTCCGTTTTGGCAGCGTCCGTGCGATGAGCGATCTCAAGTTGCGTTTTACTTGCCTTCAGCGACTCGGCCCCTGCTTGAATTAGGAACTCTCAACTCATTGTCAAAGTGGAGGGAAAGTCCATGCATTCCAATCTGAAGATTTCTCAGCTCTATATCCTGGTGTTGGCGATCGCGGTGGCAATCCTCACGTTAACTTCAGGCAGTGCGAATGCCCAGACTGGTGGTACAGGCATAGTGGTGGGCACGGTTACTGATCCATCCGGAGCTGCGGTCCCTGGGGCAACCGTCACCTTAACCGACGCAGCGACCAATTCAGAACGAACTACGACCACAAATGACACTGGGAGGTACGACTTCCCGAACGTCCCGCCCGGAAAATACAACCTGACCATCACCAAGGGTGGATTCAAGTTAGGAAAGTTCGTCAATCAAGCTGTGGCAGTGGGTGAGTCGCGCACCTTGGACGCCAAGCTGGAAATCGGTGAAGCGTCCCAAGTGGTCGAAGTGACCTCGGCGAACACCGACTTGCAAACCATGAATGCGACGATTGGAAATACGGTTAGCAGTTCCACGTTGGAATCCCTCCCGAGCCTTGGGCGGGACGTCAGCTCGTTTGTAACCATGCAACCCGGTGTGAGTCCTGATGGCAGTGTTGGCGGTACTGTAGTGGACCAAGCCAGCTTCATGCTCGACGGGGGTAACAACAGCAACGACATGGATGGCAGCGGGGGCGTTTACAATCCGAGTTTTGGCGACGACCCTTCCGGTGGCCTGTTTTCCAATAATAGCAATCCGATTAGTGGGGCCGTCGCCGGGATAGCAGGCAATCAGCCCTCGGGTGTGATGCCCATGCCGATTGACAGCGTGGAAGAGTTCAAAGTCGCTACGTCCAACCAGACCGCCGATTTCAACGCTTCCTCGGGAATGCAAGTGTCGATTGTAACCAAACGCGGTAACAACGCTTGGCATGGCACGGGCTATGAATACTATATCGACAATACTATGTCTGGTAACACCTGGCAGAACAACCAATCGGGCACGCCTGTGCCCGATTGGCATCGAAGCTGGTTTGGCGTCGCTGGGGGCGGTCCACTAATCCCCAAAGATATCCTTGGCGGAAAAACCTACATCTTCGCCAATTACCAGGGCACCCGTTTCCCCTTGTCGGAATCCTTTGACAGGTTGGTTCCCACCGCCAACATGCGCGCTGGAATCCTGCAGGACCCCAGCAACCCGGCAATCACATACAACCTGAATACGCTTGATCCGCGCGGCATCGGGATTAATTCCTTTGTGCAGCAAATGTGGACCCAGCATATGCCCCTGCCAACTCCAGGAGCCGGTTGTGGTCCATTCACCGGTGACGGGAAATGCGACGGCGTCAACACCTTGGATTTCCGGGGCCAGTTGGCCATTCCACAGAACGATAACTTCGGGGTAGTGCGCATTGACCATGACTTTGGCGCCAGGTGGCACTTTATGTCGAGCTACCGTTATTACCATCTCAAGCGCGCCACCGATGACCAGGTCGACATCGGAGGCTTTTTCAAGGGCGATACCTTGGGCACTCCTACGGCTCTCACCAACCGCCCCCAAGTACCTTGGTATTTAGTGCTTGGAGTGACCACCAACATCAGCACTAACGTCACGAATGACTTCCGTTACAGTTACCTGCGGAACGCCTGGGAATGGGGGTCGTTTGGAGATCCAGCGCAGTTCTCTAGTTTGAGCGCCGCTCTTGAGCCGTTTGGCGAAACTACCGGCGGCAGAGAGACGCTGGCGCCCTATAACGTGAACACCCAACAGACCCGTACACGCTTCTGGGATGGGAAAGATCACTTCTTCCGCGACGACGTATCGTGGCTTAGAGGGACGCATTTTTTCCAATTCGGTGGCCAGTATCAGCACAACTGGAATTTTCACACTCGCACGGACAATGGCGGCGGCATCAACTACTACCCGGTGTACCTGCTTGGGACCAACGGTGGGAGTGGCGGCGGCACCCCTGATTACAGTCTTCTTGGCCCCGCATTCGCCACGGGCGCCCCTAACGCGCCCACGCTTACCCGCGAGGCCGCTGCAGTCCTGGGCATCGTAACCCAAGCGCAGCAGGCATATACTCGCGCAGGCAATAATTTGCAGTTGAATCCGCCGCTTGTGCCGGCATTCGACAAAGTCACGATTCCTTACTACAACCTGTATTTTGGCGATTCCTGGCGGATAAAGCCGACCCTGACAATCAACTACGGCTTGGGTTGGACGCTGGAGATGCCTCCCGTGGAGGACAACGGTAAGCAGATACTGCTGGTGGACGCTAACGGCAAGCCGATCGGTACGGAAAACTACCTGAACGCACGCAAAGCCGCAGCGCTGGCCGGTCAGGTTTTCAACCCGGAAATCGGTTTTGCGCTGATAAATAATGTCGCGGGACACCCGAAGTATCCGTTCAACCCCTTTTACGGAGGGTTCAGCCCCCGCATTGCAGTCGCTTGGAACCCCGATTTGGGCCCAGCACTCGGAGGAAAGAACTCGGTGATCCGCGGAGGTTACGGCCGAATTTATGGGCGAGTGAATGGCGTGAACCTGGTCCTAACTCCGCTGCTAAGCCCCGGCCTCATCCAGCCGGTCATTTGTACAAGTGTCTTGAATTTCACAACAACGCCGGGCGACAAAACCCCTTCTTGTAACCCGACCGTGACACCCAATGTCAGCACCGCCTTTCGCATTGGCACGGATGGCACCACGGCGCCAATTCCCGCAGCTACCCCCACATTGCCTCAGCCGTATTACCCGGGTATCGGCGGGAATACCATCGGCTCCACCGCGTCACCCCTCGACCCGAATTTCAAACCGAACTCCGTCGACTCCTTTGACATCTCCATCCAGCATCAGCTCAACAGTAAAATGTCCCTGGAAGTGGGGGGCATCAGCCGCTGGATCCATAATGAATTACAGAACATCAACATCAACTCCGTGCCGTACATGATGGCCAAGGGTGGACAGCAATTCCAGAGCGCCTATGCCGCCGTCGAGAAGGCCATGGGCTGTACAACCTCGGTGGCCGCTTGCAGCAGTGCCACCCCTGCGACAACTGCGGCAGCGCTGGCACCACAGCCTTTCTTTGAGTCTGCGCTGGCCGGTACCGGCTACTGCGCTCCTGGGACTTGCACCGCAACCGTTGTCGCGAACGAATTCGGCAACTTCCAAAGCCAGGCCGTTTGGAGCCTTTGGTCTGACCTGGACAGGGGTGGTACCGCACCCGGTTTCAATTTCCCATTCAGTATGATGAACACCGCCGGACAAATGTCGAGCAATGTCACCATGAGTACGAGTATCGGGCACGGCAATTACAACGCCGGGTTCATCACCTTCAAAGTGAACGATTGGCACGGCTGGACGTTGCAGAATAATTTCACCTACAGTAAGGCATTGGGGACTGGAGCCGTTATTCAGGCCACCAGTCAGGAAACTGCCGTTGATCCCTATAACCTGAATACCCAGTACGGTCCGCAAGCTTTCGATCGCAAATTCGTCGACGCTCTGTTCCTTGTCTACCAGCCGCCGGTTTATCGCAATCAACAAGGTGTAGTGGGGCACATTTTGGGCGGCTGGACTTTCTCCCCAATCTTCACTGCTGGCAGTGGCGCTCCGGATTTTTGCAACACCAATACAGGTGCCGGGTCTGAAGGCTACAGTGGCTCGCAGGATTGGGGTTCTGGGGATGGCAACAACGTCTTCACCAACGCCAACTGTGTCCTAACCTCCAGGGCCGGAACTAGCGCCTCGGTTCACAACGTCAATGGCATCTCCCTCATGTTCGCGAATCCAGCGGCCGCATTTGCCAATGTTCGTCCGCTGATTTTGGGTTTTGATGGTAACAGTGGCGGCTTTGGCCAGTTCCGCGGGCTGCCCTACTGGAACATGAACTTGGGCGTCAAAAAGAACTTGCGAGTGATGGAGCGCCTCAGTCTCGAAGCCTCGATCAATTTCATTAATGTTCTGAACCACAACCAACTCTTGGATCCGACTCTGAACATAGCGGGACAGGACCCACAAACTTTTGGCCAGCTTTCCACCGAAGGCACTTTCCCGCGCACCATGGAATTCGGGATCCGCCTAAACTTCTAATTCCTCCCGGCAAAGTTTCATAGCTACCGCAAAAAAAGGGAAGGCCATCTGGCCTTCCCTTTTTAGTTTCACCCGCTGGCAATCTGACGACCGTTTCAATTCTGCTGGCGCCTTTGATAGCTAAGCGGCGCGAAGAGTCCGTGACGCTAGCGAAACTGGGCGCGCGAAGATAATCCGGATGGGCGACAATGCTT
>JAUTXJ010000075.1 GCA_030838075.1 Acidobacteriaceae bacterium | reverse complement strand
GTCCACTCGGATGGCCTCCTGCGCCAAACCTGATGCGCCAGTCAGCGTAACAACCACCGCAGGCAAAATCGCCAGCCATCCGCGCACAATCGCACCTCGGGAGAAAGCGTCTCTCATTTACATACGCCACTTCCGCCGATTTTGTTCAACAGCCGCCCCATTGCTACATTTCCTTTTTCATTCGCCGCATGCTATCTTCCACTTCAAAGGGAGAATTCATGTCCGTAAATAAAGTTATTCTTGTCGGCCGTTTGGGCCGCGACCCCGAGACTCGTTACACCGGCGGCGGCCAAGCCGTGGCGAATTTCTCGATCGCCACAGACGAAACGTACAAAGATCGCAATGGAGAAAAACAGAAACGTACCGAGTGGCACAAGATTGTCGTATGGGGCAAACAAGCCGAAATCGCGCAGCAATATCTAAAAAAGGGCTCGCTCCTGTTTGTCGAAGGCCGCATTCAATCGCGCGAATGGCAGGATAAAGAAGGTCAGAAACGCACCAGCTTCGAAATTGTCGCTAGCAATTTCCGTATGCTCGGCGGTCGTGGTGATGGCGCAGCGGCCAGCGCCGGCGCAGGCGCGGGAGCCGGCGGCGGCGGTGCTCGTCACGCCGACGACTTCGATGCTCACGGCGCTCCGCCCGATGACCCATTCGCAGGCGGTTCATCCGCACCCGCAGGTCCCGAAATCTCCGACGAAGACATCCCCTTCTGATGGTTGGATGCTGAAAGTTTGTTGAATTATTGTTTCGTTGGGGACGAACCGACCGGGCCCGCGCTTCTGCTTCTCACAATGACTCTGAAGGTGATGGGTTTTTCCGCGCCTCTTTGAAGCGCAATCTGCGTCGTACCCGCACCCAGCGCCGCAAATTTCCACAACTCCTCTGTCCCAGCCGCGCCATTTCCAGCAGGCGGAGCTACATGGCTGTGCTCGATCAATCGCACCTTCGCGGTATCCAACGCCTTCGCCAATACCCATTCTGAACCCGCCGCCTCTTTCACCGGCAACGCAATCGTGATCTCTTCGCCGACTGAAGTTCCTATCGAAGTCCCCACCATTTTGCCCGTCGCCCGCACCACCGGCCCCTTATCGCGCCCAACGGAAATGGCCATCAACCTCGCTCCCGCGAAGATTCCCTTCGCATCGAACTCGAACGAATACCACGCATGCCCCAACACCGCGCAAGAGTGGCACTTCTCGCGCAGCCGGTAATTCACAATGATATGCACGCCGCCATTCGCGCCCATTTCCACATCGGGAATCTCCGTCGAGTAACGGTCCCCCGGCCACGGCGAAAGGTCCGGATGCGCTTTTGCCAGCCCCGTATACGCCGCATTGTTCTTCAACGCCCGCGCCGCGATAGTCACCAGCTTGGAATTGTCCACATCGATGGCCGGCGGAGTCCCATTCACAATCACCCACGATTGATTTTCATTGGCGCGGTACGGATAAAGCACATAAGCAATATCCACCGGCCCAGCCGCTCTAAAGTCGCGCACAAATCCCGGCTCGCCCAATTGTCTGGAAAATTCGACTGCCGCGGCCGACGCGCCAGCCTTCTTCATCTCTTCGGCAAAACAATCCTGCAACTTATCCGCATGCGGGTCCTGACAGATAGTCTTCACTGCATCAACGAATTTCGTGTCCCCCGCGAACACCACATTCACGGTAACGCTTTTCGCCCGCTTCGTTTCGGTTGTAGCGCCCTCTTTTTTACCTGGGTCTTTTTGCGACGCGGTCGATGCATCCGGCGCGCTCTGTTTCGCGCCCGCGTCCTGGCTCGCCTGAGCCCCGGCGTACGCGAAACAGTAACTCGCCACCGCCAGACAGACCACCCCTATACCCGCACCGATCCGCGTCATGCATTCTCTCCTGGTTGGCCTCAACGATTTTGCGTGCAAGGAAAAACTCTACTAGCCGCCTAGGCACCGGTCAATCAATCCATCATGGATATGTTCATCGTTAGCCGTGTCATGAACTGTACTTCCGACCTTCTGGTCAAGAACATGGGAATGCGGAAGTGAAGGGACACCGGAAGCGGGCAAGGTAGGAGTAGCGGCTTCCCTTATAAAGTGGAGAACTTCAAAAATCAACTAGCAAATACTTATTGCCCGTTGCGCTTTCGCTCCTCATCCATCTTTCGGATGAACTCTTCGAACTTGGGCTTCTGTTCCTCAGTCAAAATGGCGCGTATGCGCTCGCGCCCCCTCTGTCGGACTTCATCGAATTGCGGGTCCAGCGTCTTGCGGATGCTCTTCATCTGGGTCTGGATATCGGCGATGATGGCATCGACTTGTTGACCTTGCTCCGGGGTCAGGTTAGCTAAAGAAGTAAGCTCCTGCACCTTTTGCGCGCGCTTTACTGTATCGGAAGGCGGCACGCTGGCATTCGTTACCGTATATTTCTGGTGCGCCAATATGTACCCGCCGAATCCTCCGAGGGCCAATCCCAGCAAAAATACCAATCCCACCGACAGAGCGGCTTTACGCGTTGTCGAAGATTCTGTCATTTCTACCTCTCCGGTTTACCATCAGGCGGACTTACCAGCGCATCGTCCACCGTGCCCTGTCCAGCCGCACCATCAAACAAATATTGCGGACTGGCTTCCGCTTTCGACTCCACCGACGGCGTACCCAGCTGGCCACCGTGCGGCCCGTAAAACCACGTGGTGCCCACCAACAGCACCAACGCCGAAACCCAAGCCAGCCTGGACGCCAACTTCGCGACCGCCCCGCTCCACTCCGTCAGCGCCCTGCGACCTTCGGCCTCGCGCTCGGCGATCTTCGCCATAACCCGCGCCACAAACCACGGATTCATCGCCACGTCGCGCCCTTCGCGTGCCAATTCTAACGGCTCCGCCAATAATTCTCGGGAAGCCCAGAAAGCCTCGTTCGCCTCTACGCATGCCTCGCACTCGCGTGCATGTTCCAGCACCTCGGCGGGCAAGCTATTGCTCAGCGCCACCTGAGCGCTAACCTCATCAATTTCAGGCCGCAAATCCTCCAGCGCCTCCCGGTACTCCTCGCACAACTGGTTCTCTCCCCTGAGTTTGTTCCACATGTTCTTATCGCTCCTTGCTTCTCGTCCCAACCGCACTTGGCCCTATCTACCTTTTCTGACTATCCTTAAAGCTTTTCTCCCGCTCCGCAGCCTTCCTGACCACCCGCCCGCGCGCTCGAAACAACCGTACCTTCACAGTGTTCGCGTTTAAATCCAGCACCTCGGCAATTTCCTCGATGGAGAAACCCTCCACCTCTTTCAGAATCAGCATCATCTTGTCCCGTTCCTCCAAGCCTTCCAAAAGCTGCTCTACCCTTTGCTGATTCTCCAATCTTTGCCGGATGTCCGGCCCCGCGTCATCGGACTCCGAATCCGCCACCCGCTGCGCCTGCTCTTCGCTCAGGTCCGACTCATACAGCAGCGGCCGCACCTTCTTCTTGCGCAACAGGTCCCAGCACTCATTCAGTGTGATGCGGTAAAGCCACGTACTGAATGCCGCCCGGCCATCAAACCGCTTCAGCGAAAAGTAAGCCTTTACGAAGACTTGCTGTGCGATATCTTCAATATCCTCATGCCGTCGCAGGACGCCCGCGGCTACCGCGAAGACCCTTTGTTGGTGCCGCTTGATCAGCTCTTCGTACGCTTCCTTATCGTTCGACTGCGCACGCCGGACAAGCTCGCGATCGTACGTGCCCTTGGCCTGCGCCGTCGCCCCGGTCTTCCCGGCCTCCTCTAGCTTCGAGGAGCGCTTGGGGCTGGGCTCAAGCGGGGCTAGTTTTGGGACGTGTGCCATGCTGATTTGGTTACGCTACACGCTGCAAAGGTTTCCGTCACGTTAGCCGTCAGGTGCATCAAATGTTTCACTTTCCCTAGTAGCAACTTTCTACTTGCCTAATAACATACCAGATGGAATAATGCCCACATGATAATTGGTGACCGCCTCCGTGTAATGCGCGAGGAAAAGAAACTCTCACAGGGCGACATCGAGAAGCGAACCGGGTTGCTTCGTTGTTATATCTCCCGCGTGGAAAATGGCCATACTGTTCCGGCCATCGAAACGCTCGAGAAACTGGCTCGTGCCCTCGAGTGCCCACTCTATCAACTCTTCTACGACGGCGAAGAGCCACCTCAGCTTCCCAATCTACCCAAGCGCAAATCGTCCGACGATATCGCCTGGGGCAGCGTTGGGAAAGAAGCACGTTTCCTCAATAAACTGCGCCGCCTCTTGAGCAAAGTGGAAGACGAAGACCGCAAGCTCATTTTGTACATGGCGCAGAAAATGGCCAATAGGTAGATCGCTACGGTTAGCTTTTTTATCGCTGCTGAGCTAACTGATTAGAACCACCTAATGCTATAGCACCGCCGCGCACTCCCCCTCTGCGCGGCGATATACCCCTATCCCCTCTCTGATCCCTTGGCGCTTCGCCACCTCATACCTAACTTTAATTTGATTCAATTCCCGCTGGCCGGTTTTATTAAAGCTTCTGTCGCGCAACCTACTCCCACTCAATCGTGCTGGGAGGCTTCGAACTAATGTCGTACACCACCCGCGTTACTCCCGGTACCTCATTCACGATCCGTGTCGAAATTCGTTCCAGCACGTCCCCAGGCAGTCTCACCCAATCCGCCGTCATCGCATCGTCGCTTTGCACCACCCGAACCGCCACCGTCAACCCGTAAGTCCGCCCGTCTCCCATCACTCCAACGCTGCGTACTGGCAGCAGCACCGCGAACGCCTGCCACACTTTTTCGTACAATCCTGCCCGCCGAATCTCTTCCACCACCACCGCATCCGCTTCCTGGAGAGTCACCAAATGTGACCCAGTCACCTCTCCTAGTAACCGAACCGCCAATCCAGGGCCTGGAAACGGGTGTTTCACTAAAATTTCTTCCGGCAAACCCAGTTCCCTGCCAATCCGCCGCACCTCGTCCTTAAACAGGTCCCGCAATGGCTCAATCAAGGCAAACGGCATATTTGCCGGCAGACCGCCCACATTGTGGTGCGTCTTGATCGTCGCCGACGGTCCGCGAACCGAAATGGATTCAATCACATCGGGATACAGCGTCCCCTGCACCAGGAAACCAATCTCCCCGTGAGCCTCTTCGCGCTGCAACCGCTGCGCTTCTTCCGCAAACACCGCGATAAATTCCGCGCCAATCCGCTTGCGTTTGATCTCCGGGTCGCTAACGCCCTCAAGCCGCGCCAAAAATCTGTCCGATGCATCGATCCCAATCACCCGCAGTCCCAGCCGCTCCCGCAGCATCTCCAGCGTCTCCGCGAACTCGTTCTTCCGCAGCATGCCGGTATTCACAAAAATGTTTGTCAGCCGGTCGCCAATCGCGCGATGCACCAGCGCCGCCGCCACCGTCGAGTCCACGCCACCGCTCAACGCGCATATCACTCTGCTCGTCGGCCCCGCTTTCTTGCGAATGGCCTCCACCGTCTCTTCGATAAACGCCGCACCGCTCCACTTCTTCTCCGCCTTGCACACCCGGAACAGAAAGTTTCGCAGTATCTCTGTGCCTTGCTCGGTGTGATTCACTTCCGGATGAAACTCCACGGCATAAATCTTTCGCGCGCGGTCTTCCACCGCCGCCACCGCATTGGCAGTTCGCCCCACTGTGCGAAAGCCGTGCGGCAACATCATCACGTGATCGCCATGGCTGTTCCATACCCTCAATGACCGGGCCACGCCAGCGAACAAATCCGACGCGCTATCCCCACTCGCATTCTCAAGATTCAGTTGCGCCCGTCCGTACTCTCGCCGTTCGGCGCGCTCCACCTTGCCGCCCAGCGTGTGCGTAATCCACTGCATCCCATAGCAAATCCCCAACACCGGAACGCCAAGCGACAACAATTTCGGATCGCACTTCGGAGCTTCCGGGTCATACACCGAGCTAGGACCACCCGACAACACCACCCCGACGGGCTCCAGCTTCATCAACTCTTCCATCGAAGTCGTGCACGGCAAAATGGACGAAAACACTTGCTGCTCGCGAATCCGCCGCGCAATCAGTTGGGTGTACTGCCCGCCAAAATCCAGCACCACTACGCCGCCCAGCTCCGCTTCCATCCGGCCAACTTGGTCCTGCACTGGTTTCGCTGTGCTCGCCATTACGCCACCACCAGGTTTACGAGTTTGTCCGCCACGAAGATATGTTTTACCACGCGCTTTCCGTCGAGATGCTGCGTCACGCTTGGTTCGGCTTGCGCCAGCGGAATGACCGTTTCTTCGGGCATTCCCGCAGGCACTTTCAATTTTCCGCGCACCCGTCCATTCACCTGCACCACAATCTCCACTTCCGTCTCGCGCGCCAGTTCCGCATCAAAAGCCGGCCACGGCGCGGTCCACTGCCCATCTTCGTGACCCAGCATTTCCCACAATTCGGCCGCGATATGCGGCGTCATTGGCGCCAGCATCAGCGTCAATAATTCCAACACTTCGCGCTGCACTTCCGGTCGCACGCCTTCGCCGAGCGGCTCCATAGCATAAATTTCATTCGTCAAATCCATGATCAACGCAATCGCTGAATTAAAGTGCCAGCGCGTCTCGAAGTCCTGTGTAACGCGTCGCAGCGCTTGATGCGTCTTGCGCAGTAATTGTTTTTCTTTAGCGGAATTCGGCGCAATCGCTTTAGCGCCCGCTGCCCCGCTCGCGCCCTTCACTGCGCGCACCGCCTCCGCATGCCGTTCCACCAGCCGGTACACACGATTCAGAAATCGCCACGATCCTTCAATACTTTCTTCGCTCCACTCCAGATCTTTTTCCGGCGGCGCCGCAAACAACGTATACAGCCTCCCGGTATCGGCGCCATATTTGTCCGCCATCTCCTCGGCGCCTACTACATTGCCCTTCGACTTTGACATCGCAACGCCGCCCTTTTGCACCATGCCTTGCGTGAAGAGCCGCGCAACCGGTTCGCTATGGTTGACCAATCCCAAATCGCGCATCACTTTGCACCAGAATCGCGAGTACAGCAGGTGCAAAATCGCGTGTGTAATCCCGCCGATATACTGGTCAATCGTAAACCAGTACGCCACCTTGCCCTTATCAAACGGCGCTTTATCATTGTGCGGATCGCAATATCGGTAGAAATACCACGACGAATCCACGAACGTATCCATCGTGTCGGTTTCTCGCCGCGCATCGCCGCCGCACTTGGGGCATTTCACATTCACAAATTCCGGAGTAGTCGCCAGCGGCGACTCCCCTTCGCCAGTCAGTTTCACATTTTCAGGCAGCAACACCGGCAAATCCGCGTCCGGCACCGCCACCATTCCATCTTTCGGGCAGTAGACCACCGGAATCGGCGTGCCCCAATACCGCTGCCGCGAAATTCCCCAATCCTTTAACCGAAACACCGTCTCGCGTTTGCCAAAGCCTTGGGCTTCGGCCTTTGCGGACATCCGGTCGAGAGCCTCCTCCGTGGTCAGCCCGCTATACGGCCCGGAGTTCACGCTCTTACCGTACTCGGTGAATGCTTCCTTCAGCGGATCGTTACTTAGCGATTCGCCATCGCCCGGCTGCACCACAATCGGAATCGACAATCCATACTTCGTCGCAAACTCGAAGTCGCGCTCATCATGAGCCGGCACGCACATCACCGCGCCAGTTCCATACTCCATCAGCACAAAATTCCCTACCCACACCGGAATTTCTGCGCCATTGAACGGATTCACCGCGTATCGCCCGGTGAAAAATCCAACTTTGTCCGCGGTCTCCAGCTCTTCCGCCTTCACAGTACTCTGCTGCATCTCCGCCAATTTAGCACTCGCGGTCGATTCTTCACTCGAGCCCGCCAATAATTTTGCGACCAGCGGATGTCGCGGCGCCAGAATCAACGCGCTAGCTCCGTAAATCGTATCAATGCGCGTAGTAAATACTTCGATCGTGTCGGCGGCGCCACTCTTAATTCCGGCGGGTGCCCCACATGCCGGTTCTGCATGTGGGGGTTTTCCCTCCCTAGACCCGGAACCTTCCCGTCCCACGCTACCAGTTTGGTTGTTCCCAAAATCCGCTAACGCGAATCGCACCTTCGCGCCAGTCGACTTCCCAATCCAATTCCGCTGCATGGTGATGACCCGCTCCGGCCATCCACCTTCCAGCAATTTCAAATCGTCCAGCAACTGCTCCGCATAAGCGGTAGTCTTCAAAAACCACTGCTCGATCTCGCGCGTTTCCACCAGCGTATCTTCGTGCCGCCAGCAATACCCGTTCACCACCTGTTCGTTGGCCAGCACAGTGCAGCACTTGGGGCACCAGTTCACCCGGCTTTTTTTCTTGTAGGCCAGCCCGCGCTCCAGCATGCGCAGAAAAAACCACTGGTTCCACCGGTAATATTCCGGCTCACACGTGGAAATTTCCCGCCGCCAGTCAAAGCTGAACCCAAAGCGCCGCAGCACCCTTTGAAATTCCGCAATGTTGTTGTTTGTCCAGACTCTAGGGTGGGTATTATTTTTTATCGCAGCGTTTTCAGCAGGCAGGCCAAAAGCGTCCCAGCCCATCGGGTGCAGCACGTTGAATCCCCGCATACGCTTCACCCGCGCCACTACATCGCCAATCGTGTAGTTGCGCATGTGCCCCATGTGCATGGTGCCCGAGGGATACGGCAGCATTTCCAATACGTAGTATTTCGGCTTCGAAGGATCTGCCTCCGTCTCGAAGACCCGCGCATCTGCCCAGCGTTTTTGCCATTTTGCTTCGATCGCTTGTGGGTTGTAGTCCGCCACTCTCAACTATCCCCTTTGCCCAACTATCCCCTTTTTCGCTTCCCGCTCGCCCCACTCACTTTTTTCCCCTTCTTCGCCATCGCCACGCGCTTTCCCGTCGCCAGGCGTTTTGTCCTCGCTACGGGTTTTGTCGCAGCCGCGCGCTTCGCCGTCGACGCGCCTTTCGCAGGGTTCGTCGCGGTCGCCGCGACCTTGGCTCCGTTACCGCCACCAGCCACACCGGTCATCCCGACCGAAGCAGGCCGGCGCATTTGCTTTTCTGCTTCGCTCCTGCGAAGCAGCCGGCCTGCGAAGTGGAGGGATCTCTCTTCGCTTTTCTTCCTGACCTCCTCCGCCTCTCGCCGCGCCGCCACCGCCGCATTCCTCTTATCCACCGCCCGCTGTACATCCATTTTCTTCTTCAGCGCCGCCGTCAACATCGAAAAGCCCTTCTCCGCCACCGGCGCAATATCCTTCAACCCCGCCAACTCCCACAAAGCCGCCACATTCTTCCGGTCATCTCCCGGATCATCAATAGGCGTCTCCGCAATAAACACCCGCCCCGCCAGTCCCTCTGGCGGCGTAGCACTCAATCGCGGGTGCTGCAAAATCCGCCGAAACGCTTCCGCGCCAATTTTGCCTTCCCCGATGTGCTCATGCCGATCCACGCGCCCACCCAGCGGAATCTTCGAATCATTGATATGCATCACCGGCACGCGTTCCAACCCAATGGTGTTTTCAATCTGCCCAATCGTGGACGCCAATCCCTCTTCCGTACGAATGTCGTAACCCGAAGCAAAAAGATGCGCCGTATCCAGGCACACATCCACAGGAAACCCATTCAATCCCGCCAAAACCTCCGCCATCTCCTCGAGACGCGAACTCAAACAAGTCCCCATCCCCGCGGTATTTTCCAGGAGTATCCGCATGCCGCCCAGCGAAGCCCGCTTCGACGCCTGTTTCACCGACTCAATGACGGTCGCCACCGCTTGCGCGCAAGTCGCTTCCCCGCGCGTCCCCGGATGCACTACCAGAAAATCCGCGCCCAGCGACATGCCCCGCACAATTTCGTCGTGAAACGCTTGTATCGACCGCACCCGCAACATAGGTTGCGGCGACGCCAGGTTAATCAAATAATTGGCGTGAATAACCAGCGGCCCAAGCCCCAGTTCGGCTCGGCGAGCGCGAAACGCCGCGGCATCCACTTCCGGAATGCGCGCCGACCCGCCCTGCCACTGCCTCGGATTGGCAGAAAATATCTGCAGCGCGTTGCACCCCAGCTTGCGCGCCGTCTCCGGCGCATTTCGGTGCCCGCCCGCAATCGAAGTATGAATCCCGATGCGCGTGCTGCCGTCCAGCCACGCCGGCGGCAACGCCTCCGGCTCAGGTTCCGGCCGGTACTCGTCTTCGGGATCAAACTCGGTAAGCCGCGTTAGGGGTTGTGCTGCAATGCTCAATGTAAAATTTCGCTCACTCATAAACCATCAATTATAACACACGCCCCAATCCTGGTCCCTCGGGCTGAAATCCTGGATAGTGGGCCAGTTTCCGGCCGCCGCGTTTTTTAGGCGTACCCGAAAGGTCATGTAATTTAACTCCTCCGCTCAGCGTATTCACATACAACCTGGACCCAGCAGTTAGCGCGGTGAGTGCGCGCCACTTCTCTGGATCGGAACGTACCCGTGTCTGCGTACCAATCTGGTAACAAGAGCGTTCAAACAACTTCCTCTCTTCTCGGCGAGAAGCCCGCAATTGGTTGGTTCCCAAAAGTGGTTGCGGCGCTTGGCGCGCTGCTATTACTCGCAGGAACGCTCATCGCGCTGTTGCACCCGGTAACGCTGGTTTCGCCGCACGACGAAATCAATGGCGCGGTCCACATCTATGCGGGTTACCTTGCTTGTCGCAACTTGGCGATGGCCATCATGCTACTCGCGGCGCTTGGCTTAGCCGCAAAACGCTTGTTGAACAACCTGTTGCTGCTCGTCTCACTCGTTCAGTTCCTCGACGCCCTTATCGATGTCGTCGAAGGCCGCTTGCCCGTCGCCATCGGAGTCATGATTCTCGCCGTGCTTTTCTCCGCCGCATCTGCTTCTCACTCCGGTTATCCGTTCTGGCAGATCCGCGCTTGGAACGAGACCGATTAGCAAAACGTCGAAGACACGAGAGCGAAACCGCAACTCCAGTGCCCGGTAAGCGTGCTCATCAGGACACTTGCAGTTCCCCTTAAATTTTGTTTGCCTTGAGCGCCACATCGCCGCGGAGTACCATCAGAATCTGGAGGGCATATGATTAGCTCACCTTCGCTCCCCGTTATTATCACTTGCTCAGGCTGCCTCCTCGCGTTGGTTTTTGGCCTTGCCTTCCGGACCACCACCGTTGTTGCGTCCGCTGCTCGACTCGGATTCCTGCCCAAAGGTCTCACTCGGTGGCTGTACGACGTGAAAGACACCAACTCGACGAACTGACCGCAGCACCTCCACGTGCGCGCGCGAAAGCATTCAAACCCCGCCAAATATTTAACAGAATTCTTTCAATTGCGTTACCGAGGTCATTTGCCCCGTCCGCTCCCCAACAGGTAAACTGCACTGTTCCTCATCGTAGCCCGGAGCAGCCATGTTAGTCGTAATGCAGTCTCACGCCACCGAGCCGCAGATTCGCGCCGTTTGCGAACGCATCGAGAGCCTCGGTCTTAAAGCGCATCCCATCCCCGGCGCCCTTCGCACCGCCATCGGGATCACCGGCAACAAAGGCGCGCTCGATCTTGGCGTCCTCGAATCCCTGCCCGGCGTGATCGAATGCATTCCCGTCAGCAAGCCCTACAAACTGGTCAGCCGCGACGTCAAAGAAGAAGACACCATCCTGCGCATTCCCACGCCTTCGGGCGACGTTCTTTTCGGCGGCAAACATGTCGGCTTGGTCGGCGGTCCTTGCGCGGTAGAAACGGAAGAGCAATGTTTCACCACCGCCGAAGGCGTCAAGAAAGCGGGCGTAAAACTTTTTCGCGGCGGCGCCTACAAACCGCGCACTTCCCCGTACAGCTTTCAGGGCCTCGGCGAAGACGGCCTGAAGATTCTCGCGCAAGTCCGCAAGCACTACGGCCTCGGCATCATCACCGAAGCCATCGACAACGAAAGCCTCGACCTCGTCGAAGAATACGCCGACGTAATCCAGATCGGCGCCCGCAACATGCAGAATTTCTCTCTGCTCAAGCGCGCCGGCC
>JAUTXJ010000069.1 GCA_030838075.1 Acidobacteriaceae bacterium | reverse complement strand
GGAAGTACGATCCCACGATGTTGCCGGAATTGACGGAGCAAATGCTGGATTCGCTGCGGCGACACGGGTCGAATCCGAGGGTGCTGGAGTTGGCCTGCGGACATTATTCGTTGGAGTTGCGACCGTTCAGTTATATCGCAGGGTATCGGATGCTTTCGTTTTTCCGTCGGGCATTAAGCAACTCTCGATAGGTTTGTCAGCTAGCGAGCCGCAGTTCAGATTTTGTTGCAGCGTTGCGGCGAAGCTTTGTGGTGTGTGATAAGGTGCTGCTTTTGGAGGGGAATATGGGAACAGCAATGCCGCAGATGGAGCAGCTGAAGAAAAACATGAAAGCGTCGTGGATGGCCGGGGATTTTGGCCAGATCGCGAAATATAACGAGGAAGAAGCCGCGCAGTTTATCAATCGGCTAGAAATACGGTCCGGGGCGGATGTGCTGGATGTGGCGTGCGGGACGGGGAATACGGCAATTCCGGCGGCACGCGAAGGCGCGAATGTCATTGGCGTTGACATCGCGACAAATTTGCTGGAACAAGCGCGGGCGCGAGCGGCGAGCGAAGGGTTGAAGGCGGAATTTCGTGAAGGGGATGCGGAAGCGCTGCCTTTCGGTGCGGCGGAATTCGATGCCGTGATTTCGATGTTTGGGGCCATGTTTGCGCCACGGCCTGCTTTAGTGGTGACCGAATTGACGCGAGTTTGCCGGGTGGATGGATTTATCGCCATGGCCAACTGGACGCCGACGGGTTTTGTGGGTAAGAACTTCGCGATCAATGCGCGATATTTGCCACCGCCTGAAAATGTGGAAGCGCCGGTACTGTGGGGCAAAGAGGAAGTTGTGGCGGAGCGATTTTCCAAAGTGGGTTGGAAAGTAAAGAGCACGCGACGGAATCTGGAATTCAAATATCCATTTGCGGCTGCGGAAGTAGTGAAATTATTCCGCGAATATTTTGGGCCGACGAAAGTGGCTTTTTCGCGGCTTGATCCAGCGGGTCAGCAAGGACTGGGCTCTGATCTGGAGAAGCTTTGGGCGGAGCATAACGAAGGATCTGCGGATGAGACATTTGTTAAGGCGGAATACCTAGAAGTGATTGCGCGCAAGGCTTAGATTTTTGGTTAGGTAGACAATTTCCTCGGCGGTGGAATTAGTGAGCACTGGAAATGAAAGAGCCGGTAGAGCTCCGCGGCCGGTTATTGATGTTCCCACGTTACAAGACCCGCCCTCCAAAAAACTGAGGGTGGGGCACCTTTCAGCCGGTTATTGATTTTTCCACGCTACAAGACCGACCTGCCACGGCAGGTGAACCCTGCAAAAAACCGAGGGTGGGGCACCACCGCGTGACTTTATTCCTCGCGTAGCGCGCGAGTCGGTTCGATTCTGGCTGCTCGATAAGCAGGGATTATGCTGGCCAGCAACGCTACAGTGGCGAGCAGCGCCGCGACGGCTGCAAAGGTCAGCGGATCGTACGTGGCAATGCCGAAGATGAAACTGGCGACGGCGCGTCCTAAGGCGAGCGCGCCTGCGACGCCGAGTGCGAGGCCGAGTAACGCGGGTTTCATTCCTTCTGTTACAACCAAACGCAAAATATCTTTCGTCTCGGCGCCGAGGGCTACGCGAATGCCAATTTCACGTACGCGACGACGCACCGCGAAAGAAAGCACGCTGTAGATTCCCACGGCGGCGAGCAACAACGCGAGGATCGCGAAGGCTGCCAGCAAAAACATGCTGAAGCGGCGTTGGGAAAGTGAGGTGGCGATGAGATCGTCCATGGTCATGACGTCTACTACTGGCTGCGTGGGATCGATCGAATGAATCGCGGCGGTCACCGCAGAGGTGAGGCTCGCGGGTTGCGAAGTGGTGCGCACGGCGAGCTTCATGGAAAACGGACGCCAGTCCTCGTACGGCACAACGGCGGTTTGGCTCATTGGTAGATATATGGTGGCGTCGGAACTGGCGGTGTCGAGGCCGGTGAGTTTTACGTCGCCGACGATGCCGATAACTTCTCTCACTTTGCCGGGGTTGAAGGTCATGGTGAGATGCTTGCCGACGGCGTCTTCATTGGGCCAAAAGCGCTTGGCCATGGACTCGCTGATGAGCGCGGTGGCGGGACGATCGGGTGCGTCGGCGGAAGAGAAATCGCGCCCGCGATGAAGAGGGATGTGCATGACGCTGAAGTAGCCGGGACTGATCAGGCGGGTGTCTACTTCGGGTTGATCGGACATAGCCTGGACGGGGCGGCCTTCGATGGCTACGGGTTGGTGGGAGCCGTCCTGGGTGATGGGCAGCGTGTCGATGAGGCCCGCGGAAGTTACACCGGGAAGTGCGCGTACTTTGGAGAGGACACGGTCGTAGAAGGCGATTTCGTCGATGGGGCCTGAGTATTTGCTGCCGGTAACGACCATGGTCATGGTCAGAAGGTTGTGGGAATCGAAGCCGGCGTCGACAGCGCTGAGTTGCCAGAGACTGCGAATCATCAAGCCCGCGCCGACGAGAAGCATCAGTGATAAGGCGACTTCGCTGACCACGAGGATGCTGTGGGTGCGACCGCCGCCGGAGTCAGAATCGGTTTTGCCGAGGCCCTGCTTGAGGGCGTCGTTGACGTTGGTTTTGGTGAGGCGGATGGCGGGAAGAATGCCGGCGAGGAATCCGGTGGTGACGGCCAGAGCGAGAGTAAAGAGCAACACGCCAGCGTCGAGAGTGACTTCCGTGGATTTAGACAGATTTCCGGCGAGGAATTTTACGGTTAGCTGAATGCCGAAGTGAGCTAATGCGAGGCCGAAAGCCGCGCCCGCGGTGGAGAGCAAAATTGTTTCGGCGAGAATTTGCTGAATGACACGGCCGGCGCTGGCTCCGAGAGCGAGACGCACGGCAATTTCTTTGCGACGGCCGAGAGTTTTTGCGAGGACGAGATTGGCGACGTTAGCGCAAGCGATGAGCAAGACGAAAGCGACAGCGCCGAGGAGGATCAGCAGCGATGGGCGAACCTGGGCCACCCTTTCTTCTCTCAGGGGGACGATTACCGCACCCCAGCCTTTGTCGTCGTCTGGATACTGATCGGCGAGCCGACTGGAAATGGTGTTCATTTCCGCCTGGGATTGCAAGAGGGTGACGTCGGGTTTGAGGCGGGCGACGACCAGGTAGTGATGTTCGCCACGCACGGCGCGTTCTTTGTCGGTCCAGCCCATGGGCTTCCAATATTGGGCGAAATCCGGGTAGTCGAATTTTTTGTCCATTACGCCGGCGATGGTGTAAGGCTGGCCGTCGAAATTTACGGTGCGATTCACGATGTCAGGATTGGCAGCGAAGCGCGTCTTCCACAGACCGTAGCTGAGAACGATCACGTGATTTTTGCCGGGGTGATCTTCGTCGTCGGTGAAGGTGCGGCCGAGGATGGGGCGGGCTTGCATGATGGAGAAAAAATCGGAGGAGACGGCCGCGCCTTGTAGTTCTTCGGGCTGGTCATTGCCGGTGAGAGTTAACGCGGAACCCGTGAGGATAGCCATTTTGTCAAAGACGTGATTTTCTTTTTGCCAGTCGATGAAGTTGGCGGCGGAAACGGCGAATTCGGTCATGCCGGGGAAACTTTTTGGCGGAGGTACGTGCCAGACCTGCACGAGGCGGGCGGGATCGCGGAAGGGGAGCGGGCGGAGAAGCACGGCGTTCACGACGCTGAAGATGGCGGTGTTGGCGCCGATGCCCAGGGCCAGGACGATGATGGCGGCGGCGGTGTAGGCGGGGTTTTTTAGCAGAACGCGAAGGCCGTGTTTGAAATCGGAGAATAGGCTGAACATGCGTGGTTCTACCTCAGGAGAAGTAACGCGGAATGGGTGCGGAATGTTTCTGAATTTTTTGATGATTCGAAACGATTGCCGAATGGCGATAGTTAGGTGGTGAGGCGATCGGAAGAAATGGGCTGCATCGACCAGACCTTTAGCGAGGTCATATTGCCGGCGTGTTTGTCGTCGAACCTAACGTAGAGCGGGCCGTCCGCCTTGCGATAGATCCGTGTGGTGATGGCGTGGCGACGATCGACAATAAGTTCGACGACCGAGGCATCAACGAAAATATGAAAGTCATGCAGTTGGTGTGCGGTTGCCGGGATTTCTATTTCCGAACCGTTGACTTTCAGAAGCGACGTGTTGGGACCGAATGGTTTGACGGAAGCTGACCACCAGGAGCCAATTTTATCTTCCAGAGCGAAACTGTGGGCAGATGCCGAGCCTTTCCAGTTCAATTCGGCGCACGGATTCGGTATGCCCATCGTCATGGCAAATTTTGTTCGCTCATCTAAATCCGGGGGTCTGGGCAGCCACGTGATGGACTCACCGCGCAGCGATTGACCTTCTGCGGCGACGGACATATCCAGTTCGCCTGCGGGGCTGAGAGTTAGAACGCGGGGGAGGGCCATGCATCCCGCCCAGCCTGCGGCGATCAGGTCGGGGTCTGGACGTTTTTCAGGGATCCAGCCCCAGAGGATGCGGTTGCCGTGGGCATCGAGTTGCGTTTTTTGCGCGTAATAGGCGCCGTGATCGAGGATCCCGCGGCGTTCGGAATGGAATTTTAGTTCTTTGGGGTCGAACTCGCCTGATTCCCAGAGGACGCTGCCAGCTGTCGAATATAACAGCACGTGCTTTTTTCCCAGCGGGAAAAAGTCCGGGCACTCCCACATTTCGCCGGAGTCCACCGGGTTGATCGACTCTTTTTCACTCCAGTGGCCGGAAGTTAATTCGTGTAGCGGCTCCCAGCCGCGCAAATCTCTTGAGCGGTAAAGCAGGATGCAACCTCCTTTTTTGAAATGGCCGGAGGCCACTCCCAGGATCCAGTAATCTTCCTGACGCCACAAAAATGGGTCGCGGAAGCCTGCGAGTGTGGGATCGTTGGGCGGCTGGATTACGGGTTGTTTCCATTTCGTCCAGCCGCGGAGTTGTGGATCGGCGGAAGTGGCGAGGCATTGGACTTCGCGAAAATTGTTGTGGCCATCGCGGAGGGTGGCGCGCTCGGCTGTGACGGACTTTACGCCGGTATAAAGAATCGTGGCGATGCCGTGGTCGTCCACAGCGCTTCCCGTGAAGCAGCCGTCGGCGTCATCCCAACCTGGTGTGGGCGCCAAGGCTACTGGCAAATGGCGCCAGCGGATCATGTCTCCGCTAACGGCGTGGGCCCAATGCATGTCGCCCCAAATGGCCGCGTTGGGGTTGTATTGATAAAACATGTGGTAGGCGCCCTTCCAATAAATTGGGCCGTTGGGATCGTTCATCCAGTTTTTTGCTGGGAGGAGATGAAATTGAGGGCGGAGGGGGTCGGCGGCGAGTTTTTTCTGCAAGTCGTCGGGAGAAAGTGGCCATGAACGGTGTGGCAGGGATGCCAACACGCCGGACGACGCTGCAACGCGTAGAAATCTTCGGCGCGAGATTCGCATCGCAATTTTCTCCGGATAAAGCAGCGCCAGATTACAAAACAACCAACTTCAAAAGAAAGACCCACGCTACAAAACGAGCGTGGGGCGCCCGCCGTGTAACTGTACTTTGTGTCCTACAAAAATAATTGTCGTCATGACGTGAGAATCTTTGAAAACAAATTGTCCATCAGCAGAGTAGCTACAGATTCAATGTCTTTGGACAGCGGGCGGTCTTCGGTCAGCTTGGGGGATTTTTCCCGGACGGCGGCGTAGGCTTTTTGGGCGCGGAGGCCGGTTTGCAGCGGGGCCAGCAGGTCTATGCCCTGGCAGGCACATAAGAGTTCGATGGCGATGGTGTGGCGGAGATTGGTGAGCATGCGAGTGAGGCGGCGTGCGCCGCTCATGCCCATGGAGACGTAGTCTTCCTGATTGCCGGAGGTGGAGATGGAATCGACGGAATGCGGCGTGGCGAGTGCTTTGTTTTCGCTGGTCAACGCGGCGGCCGTAACTTGGGCGATCATGAAGCCGGAATTTAAGCCGGGCTCGGGCGTTAAAAAAGCTGGGAGCAAGCTGGTGAGGGGATTGGTCATCTGTTCGATGCGGCGCTCGCTGATCCCGCCGAGGGTGGCGAGAGCGATGGCGACCTGATCGGCGGCCATGGCGAGCGGTTGGCCATGAAAATTTCCGCCGCTAACGATGTCGCCGTTTGCGGAGGCGGTGTTCATGTCGGATCCAGGTGTTGATGAAGCAAAAACCAGTGGATTGTCGGTGGCGCTGTTGAGTTCCACTTCGGCCATGGCGCGCGCTTGCGCAAGTGAATCACGAACGGCGCCGTGAACTTGCGGAGTGCAGCGCAGGCTGTAGGCATCCTGGACGCGCGGGTCTTTGGCGTTCGAACGGTGGGATTCGCGAATCTGGCTGCCTTCGTTGAGGTGCGCCAAATTTTTGGCGGTGATGGCGGCGCCTGGATATGCGCGCGCCTGCATGATGCGTGGATCGAATGCGCCGGGGCTGCCTCGCAAAGCGTCCAAAGAAAGCGCTGCGGCGATGTCCGCGGCGTCCACAAGTGCATCGGCTTCAAGAAGTGCAAGGCTCAGAAGCGCAAGCATTCCCTGCGTGCCGTTCAGGAGTGAGAGGCCTTCTTTCGCTTCAAGGGCTACTGGGGTGATGCCAGCCCGTTGCAGCGCGGCGGCGCCATCCAGAATTTTGCCGTCGTAATTGGCGCGGCCTTCGCCGATGACTACCTGGGCCAGATGGGCCAATGGTGCGAGATCGCCGGAAGCTCCCACGGAGCCCTGAGAGGGAATCAGCGGGTGAACTTTGGCGTTGAGCATTTTGCAAAGAGTGTCCACTACGTGGGGGCGAATGCCGCTGAGTCCTTTGGCGAGAGCGTTGGCGCGGAGGAGCATCATGGCGCGAGTTTCGCTTTCGCTGAGCGGTTCGCCAACGCCGCAGGCATGAGAACGCACGAGATTTACTTGCAGTTGTGCAACCTGCTCCGTGGAGATGCGCACGGAAGCGAGTTTGCCGAAGCCGGTGTTGATGCCGTAGGCGGTGGCACCGGAGGCTACGAGTTTGTCCACCACTGCGCGAGAGGCTTTCATGCGCTCGATGGCGGACGGGTGAAGAGAGACGGATTCATGCTGCAGCGCCACGGCGCGCAGTTGTTCGAAGGAGAGATCGTTGCCAGTAAGAATTACGCTCATGGAGTAAAGGTCGTTACGATCGTGCTCATGATACTCATGATTTGCTAATGCCGGCGGGCGCAGCAAGAGCGGTGGAGAAAGCGTTGCGATATTTCTCTGGAAGAAGTTTAGGCTTGCCGTTGCTGCCGCAGATCACGTGGACGGTTTCTCCGGTGGCGAGCAGGCGATCGTCGTCAGCGCGAAATATTTCGTAGGAGAAGCGAATGGTGCGGTTTTTGGTTTCGGCGATTCGCGTGCGCACGCGCAAACGCTCGTCGTAACGCGCCGGATAAAGATAGCGGCAGTGGGCTTCGGCGACGACGATGTGGCAATCGTCGGCGCTTTCCATGGTTTTGTACTCAATGCCGAGCGCGCGGATCAGTTCCACGCGGCCGACTTCAAACCAGATGAGGTAGTTGGCGTGGTACACGACGCCCATCTGGTCGGTTTCGGCGTAACGCACGCGAACGGCGGCGTCGTGATACTCAAGCATGCGAATTCCCCTGAAAGACTTTCGATGCCCGCATCATTCGGAGTCGCCGCGCCACTGAGGTTTGCGCTTTTCTAGGAACGAAGCCAAACCTTCTTTGAAATCCGGAGTGCAACGGATGCGGGCGTTTTCCAGAACGGCGCGTTCGAGATCGGCGTCGATGGTGCTCGCCGCCGAAGCGGTGAGCAGGCGTTTGGCGCGCGTGAGGCTGCTGGGACTGGCTTCGATCAGCACAGCGGCTAATTCTTTGGCACGATCCATTAGACGATCGGGTTCGACAATTTCATTCACCAGGCCTAATTCTTTGGCTTCCGCGGCGGTGATCATCCGGCCGGTGAGCAACAAATCGCGAGCGCGTTTGTCGCCAATCTGGCGAATGAGAAAAACGGAGACGATGGCGGGGAGGAATCCGATTTTCACTTCGGTGTATCCGAATTTGGCTTCGGGCACCGCCAGAGTGAAATCGCACAACGTGGCGATGCCGCAACCGCCGGCGAGCGCCGCGCCATTTACGGCGGCAATCAGCGGTTTTGTAAAACTCCAGATGCGGCGGAAGATGCGCGCCATGCGACGGGAGTCGTCCATGTTTTCTTGCGGTGATTGGCGGGCGATGGCGGAGAGCATTTCGAGATCCATGCCTGCGCTGAAGGCTTTGCCGATGCCCGTGAGGATACCCACGCGGGCGTGACTTTTTTCGATGGTGTCGAAGGCCGACTGTAATTCGGAAAGCATTTGCGGGGAAATGGCATTGCGCTTTTCCGGACGATTGAGGGTAAGGATGGCCAGTTCGCCGGGAAATTCGAGTTTGAGCGTTTCAAACATGGGGCAATTCTTTGGGGCCTTTCTTTCGCGTCGAATGATTCCGTCGAATAGGGTGCGCCCAAGCTTACTGCAAAACTACTGCACCATGGGCGTGTGGGCGTATTTAGAACGAATTTCGTTGGTCATTTGCAGCAACTGCGCGAGGGCGGCGGAATCGATTCCGGGGTCGCCCCCAGCTTTGCGGACCGCGGCCAGCACATCTTCGGTAGCGATATTGCCGACCAGCGTATCGCCGGCGAAAGGACAGCCGCCGAGTCCAGTGAGCGCGGAGTCAAAGCGGCGGCAGCCTGCTTCGTAGGCTGCGAGGATTTTTTCTTCTGCATTTTCCGGGCGGCTGTGTAAATGGACGCCCAGCTCGATGCCCGCAACGTGATCTTTTACGCCGCGATAGAGATCGGCGATGAGCTGAGGAGAAGCGGTTCCGACGGTGTCGGCGAGCGAGACAGTGTTGATGCGGATGTCTTTCAACCACTCGAGTGTTTCGGCCACGATTTCGGGGCCCCATGGTTCGTCGTAAGGATTGCCGAAAGCCATGGAAATGTAGATGACGAGGCCGCGCTTTGCGGTTGTTGTTTCTTTTTTGAGTTTTTCAACCAGAAGGCGCGATTCGGCGCGGGTCATGTTGGCGTTGGCGCGGCGGAAGTATGCGGAGATGGAATACGGGTAGCCGATGGTTGTAACTCCGGACGTCGCGAGCGCGCGCTCGAGGCCTTTTTCGTTTACTACGATGCCGATAATTTCCGGCGCGTTGTTGCTGGCAGGCGTAAAAGAAGCTAACTGACGCATGACTTCTTCGCTGTCGGACATTTGTTTTACATGTTTGGGCGAAACGAAGCTCACGGCGTCGATGTGTTTGAAGCCTGCGGCGATAAGCGCTTTCAAGTAGGCCACTTTATATTCGGTGGGGATGAAGTCGGGCAATCCCTGCCAAGCGTCGCGTGGACATTCGACGATTTTGACGGTGCTTGTCATGTAGCCCTTCGTTTCCTCGATCTCGCGAAATCAATCGCCCACAAGAAGAGGCCACTAAAGATCAGGAGCATAGCCAACCATCCGACTCTTTGTATAAAAGGGTCAGGGGTAGACGCAGCCGAACCGTATTCATAGGCAAGTTCCGGTCCCATTAATTTTCTCAGCGAGTACTCGAGGTATTCAAAGTACATCGTCACTGCTAACCCAAGCACGGTCGTTATGGGTCCCCGTTTCCTCATTACGTTTGTAAGACTCCAGTTTTGAATTCGCGAACTTCTGAGTTTAGTGCGGCGGATTCGAGGGCCCAGATCAGGGCGTCACGCGTGTGAGCGGGATCGATGATGGCGTCGACCCACAAGCGGGCCGCGGCGTAACGCGGGTCGGTTTGATGTTCGTACGTGGAGCGAATGGATTCGTAGAGTTCTTTTTTTTGCTTTTCGTCGACTTTTTTTCCTTCGCGTTCGAGCTGCTTCAATTTAATTTCCGCTAGCGTGGTGGCGGCCGCGTCGCCGCTCATGACCGCATAACGCGCGGTGGGCCAGGCAAACATGAAGCGCGGATCGTAGGCTTTGCCGCACATGGCGTAGTGACCTGCGCCAAAGCTGCCGCCGCAGATTACGGAAATTTTGGGGACGACGCTGTTGGCCACGGCGTTGACCATTTTTGCGCCGGCGCGAATGATGCCGCTCCATTCGGCGTCCTTGCCGACCATGAAGCCGTTCACGTCTTGGAGAAAAATCAGCGGGATGCGGTTCTGATTGCAGTCCAGGATGAAGCGGGCGGCTTTTTCCGCGGATTCGGTGTAGATAACGCCGCCGAATTCGATGCGCTTCTGGTCCGAGCCGGGCGCGAAGGTGTGCACGTGCTTTTTCTGATTGGCGACGATGCCGACGGCCCAGCCGCCGATGCGGGCGTAACCGCAGAGCAAGGTTTCGCCGCTTTCGACGCGATATTCATCGAACTCGCTGGCGTCGACGATGCGGGCGATGATGTCGCGCATGTCGTATTGCTTGCCGGGGTCGGCGGTGAAGATGCTGTAAATTTCTTCGCCGGGATATAGCGGATCGCGCGATTTGATGTGGTTGAAGGGCGAGGTATTGGGAGCGCCGATTTTGTCTACCAGCGAGCGGATGCGCGCGATGCAGGACTCGTCATCGGGCTCGCGGAAATCCACTGTGCCGCTGATTTGCGAATGCATTTTCGCGCCGCCCAATTCTTCGGCGGAAGTTTTCTGACCGATGGCGGCTTGTACCAGCGCGGGGCCAGCGAGGAAAAGTCCGGAGCCGTCGGTCATCAAGATGTGATCGCACATTACCGGAAGATAGGCTCCCCCGGCTACGCACATGCCCATGATTGCGGCGATTTGCGGGATGCCCATGGCGCTCATCACCGCGTTGTTGCGGAAGACGCGGCCGAAGTCGTCGGTGTCAGGGAAGACGTCTTCCTGCAAAGGGAGAAAAATGCCGGCGGAGTCGACCAGATAAATTGTGGAGATACGATTTTCGATGGCGATATTTTGCGCGCGAATTACTTTTTTCGCGGTCATGGGGAAGAATGCGCCGGCTTTTACGGTGGCGTCGTTGACGATGAGCATGACGGTGCGGCCAGAGACCCGCGCCAGGCCGGTGATTACGCCTGCTCCTGGGGCGCCGCCCCATTCTTCGTACATTTCGTAGGCCGCGTAGATTCCTAATTCGAAAAATTGCGAGCCGGGATCGACTAGTTTTTTGACGCGTTCGCGGCCGGTGAGGCGGCCTTTTTTGTGCTGGGAGTCGACGGCTTTAGGGCCTCCACCGACGCAGATTATTTCTTCTTCGTTTTTGAGCTGGGTGAGTAAATCGATGATGCGACGGTGATTTTTTTGGGCTGCTGGGGATTTGGTATCGACGGTGCTTTTCAAGACGGAAGCGGACACGCAGGACCTCGTACTACTAATCGAAAATTATAGATTGCGAGTTTGAAATGAGAATCCAGTATACGAGGTTTTTCTAAGTACGCGCCAATGCGGAAGTGGACTCTTAAGGCGAGATTATCGGTATCCGCTTTGCAAGTGTTTGCAGCCAGTCGGTTAAGTTTCTCGTTTTTCCTCAATCAGGAAACATCGCGATGGAGTGCCTCATATCGGAAAACTGTGGGCCCCGCCACGCGTAGCGCAGGGATTCTTCGTCAGCGTCGGGTCATTGATCAAGCTTGATGTGCGCATTCTGACGCACGAGCTCTTTCTGAACAAAGATGTACTCACTTCCTTGTGATTGCGCATAGACCGCCGCAGCCACACCGGCCGCATGTCCTGTCCCGAAGGAGGTTCCCATGACACGCAGTGAGCCGCCTGCAAAGCTGTCGCCATCCGTCAGACGGCCTCCCACAAACAGGTTGGGTGTGTCTTCGCTGCACAGCGTCCTCAAGGGAATGTCATAGGTAATATTCTCGTGGACCATCCGCCACACCGTCGGTTGTCCTGGTTCGGTGTGGTACTCAATTGGCCATGCCCCCAGGCACACCACATCGTCAAAGCGCGCTCCGTTCTCGATGTCCTGTGTCGTGACCTGATAGCGAGCATTCACGTGACGGGACTCACGTGTGCCGATTTCTGGTCCCGTTGCCAGGATGTACGCATGCTCACAACCGGGTATAGTGCGAAAGGCTTGCAGATAGGCCCTGGCTTGTTCTCGCCCATGGATTTCTGCTTCAGTCAGACTTTCTGCGTCTCTGCCGTCGTATTTCTGATCAATGAAGTAGGTTGCCACATCGTTTGTAATCGGAACGCGGAAGAATAACCCGGACTCGGAGACAAGCGGTTTGACCCCGCGCTGTTTCGCCTGCTGAATGGCGGCTGTCCAGCGAGCTGGCGAAAGATCGGCATCTGCCGTAATCC
>JAUTXJ010000034.1 GCA_030838075.1 Acidobacteriaceae bacterium | reverse complement strand
AATAATCAGTCCGAGCCCTTGTCGTGTGTCGCGCTTGTCGACGCCACGAATGGTGGCGCAGGATACTCCGGCAATTTGTCTTTGCTGGTGTCCGCGCGTTTTACTTCCAGCTCCCCGAACAGCAGCGACGGGCTGATGATCGTCGTCGGCGCTCCTCCGGACCGGTTGCTCACCAGCGGGTCGTCACCGGCGGCAATCAAATCGCTCCTCATCGCGCGTACGTCCAGCTCGCTGAACACCGCTCCGCGCACCAATTCTTCATGTCCGTCCTTCGCATATACGCGGTATAGCAAGCGAGGCGTGTTGCCTGGCCCAAGTGTATCCACGCGGTACGCGTACGGTAATCCTTGATCCGCCACAATCTGAAGCGCGCGTTGCCTCAACGTCGCCGGACTTTGCGCGTCCGTTGTCTTCACTACCAACACGCCGACGCCCGCAGAGGGAAAGACTCCTGGTGCAGCCCGGCCATGCCCGTTCGAAGCGGTAAAATCGCGTATCGGTTGGCGTCCCACTAGATAATTGGTCAACGTTCCGTTATCAATCACGGTTACGCGCTGTGCCTTGACTCCTTCGCTGTCCACGTCATAACTTCCCACCGTGCTCTTGCCTTGAAATTCCTTTAGCGTCGGGTCATCCACCACTGTCAAAAAGTTTGGCAGCACCCGCGTCTTGTAACTGGACGCAAACGACCCCGTCGTGCGATTTGGCTTTCCAAGCTGCGGCTTGCGCCCCACAACGTTCTGTCCAATCAACGAGGCTACGATGTCATCTGCCGCGTCCGGCGCGAATAAGACGGGACCACGGTATTCCTCTTCCACGATCGGCGCATTTCTCAACGCCACCACCGTCTCCAAAGTTTTTTTCGCATCGTTCATTAATTGATCGTGGCTCGGTAATTCTTCCGCACGCGCCACCATCCATGCCGGATTGCGCGTCACGCGCATTCCGTCGTCCGCCTGTGCCGCGCTATTCAATTGCACGCTGTAGGTCGCTCGCCCGTCACGCGTTACTGTCCCTTCTGAATTCACAAAATACTCGTTCACTCCCGTGAACCGCGCCGACGCCGTCGAAGACTGCACATCCGGATACTGCTTATATAGCTCTGTCACATCCTCAAGCGTCTTCTTCCATTCCTTCTGATCGACCTTTAATGCCGTTACCGGTTCCAAGGCGATCACTTCTGGCTCTTTGGCGAAATCATCAATCGCGTTCGGATCCGCGCTGAACTGTTTCAGTGCCGCCTGTTTTTCCGCGTATGCCTCCCCCGCGCTTTTATACGCCTCATCGGTAGCCGTCCAGATCTGGTGACGCAAAGCGATGGGGTCGTTATCCAGCGGCAGAATATTTGTCTCACCAATACCCTGGCTGAAATAGCTATCTTGTTTGTAGTCTCCGATACGCACCACCACTCGCAATATGCGCACGTGCACCCGCTGGCTCTGTACCAGCGCCCCAAATGCCGCTTCCGCGCTGTAATCATCCACATCGTTCACCCGGTACTCGATGTAGTAAGGCGCTTGCACCTGATCCATTTTCAAATGAGTGTAGGACCGCGATAGTTCCGTAAGCAGCGCTTCAAGTAACGCGTCGCCCTTTGCCGCCGCGACGGCCGCCGTCATAGCGCTGGAGTTTAGAGGCCTGCCTGTGTCTACAGGCCTGCCTGCATCTGCAGGTCTGGCACTTTCTGTGGTGGGCGAATCCTTCACTGCGCGTTCTTTTACAGGAACGGGAATGCCAACGATTTGGCCGGAAAAGAATAGAGTTCCGCCGAGTAAAGCTAGAGAAGTTCTTTTCATGGCCGTGCCCCCGAACCAGCCACAGGTGCCACACTTTGTGCTGCCACAGCAGGCGCCGCGTCTTCAAATCCCGGCGGCGGCAGAATGGGCGGCCGCTCATGAGCATGGGCCCGCTTCTGCACTTCCATCTCCGAGAAAATAATTGCCGGCGCCACCGCCGCTACCGGCACGCTCCCGCTTTCCGCGCCGCAGATTCCATTGAACACATGCTCCTGATCCCCGGTAGCCACGATGCGCGTCAGCGCCGCCAATGGCGTGCCCACAATATCCACTCCGCGCACCAGCTCGTCCGGTCGCCCGTCGACATAAACTTTGTAAACAATCACCGGCAGCACCTGAAACGCTTGCGGCAACGATCGCGTCGTCAGCGTAAATCCGCCCTGTATGTCGTCGAAGTACAGCCCGTACGGCTTCCCCTGCTTCTTCACTTCATCGATCAGCTTCTGGCGCATCTCTTTTTCAGGAATCGTCTGGCTGGAAGTCACAATCAAATTTCCCTGTCGCCCGGTAGGCATCAGTCCCGGCTGGTTTCGTCCGTGCCCATTGGAAACTCCGAAATTCTTGATCGGCATTCGCGACATCAGAAAATTCTTGAGCACCCCATTTTCAATGACATCCACACGCTGAGCTGGCGTCCCCTCATTATCAAAATCATAGGACCCGGAAAGTTTCACGTCGCCAATCTGTTTCGTCGTCGGATCGTCTGTCACGCTTAGAAATTTCGGCAGCACTTCCTGCCCCACCATTTTCGTAAATGTCTGTCCTTCTTCCTCGTCTCGCTGCCGGTGCCCTTCCAGCCGGTGCCCCAACACTTCATGAAAAAACACCGCCGCCGCCCGTCCACTCAACAGCGCCGGTCCGTCATACGGTTCAGCGACCGGAGCCGCCCGCAGCGCCTTCAAATCCGCCGCCATCTTCTCGATTTTTGCGGATAATTCGCTTTCCGCCGGCAATCCTTTGGCGGTCGGCGCCTGAAAAGTCTCCACTCGCAACAATTCCATGCCGTCATCAGCACGCGTTTGCGCTTCCATAATCAATCGCGTGGAGGCGCTGGGACTAACCACCGCGCTCCCTTCGCTGTTCACCATCCGCGCATTCGAGTTCTGCACCTGCAGCATCACGCTTCCGAAATACACGTCCGGATACCTCCGGAATATCGCCGACAATCTCTTAATCTCACCTTCCCATGTCGCCCGGTCCAGGGTAACCGGCAGCTTCGCTTCACCAATGTGCGTAGCCGATGCCTCTTTCGAAAAATCAGGTGATTTATCCTCTTCTTCCGCGCGCACCGCGGTGTTCGTTCGCACGTTCATCAGCGAGGGAACCGCTCGCTTGTATTCCCGGTCAGTCAGTTCCCAAAGGACCCGCCCAATGGCATCTTGATCATCCGACAGCGGCAAAGATCCCGACGTCACCCCGCTTGCCCGGCTCTGCCCGTGCGTATTGTCCAGCGCATGTGTCCCCACCCGCATCGTTACGTCCGCCTGCCGCCGTTTGGCTGCCGCATCCGTCAGCAAGCTCCCGTAGGCTCCAACGAGCACCACATAGTCCTGGTCGTACACCGTGTAGCTCAAGTAGTAGGGCGCCTGGTCAGTTTTTCCCAACTCGGTACTGGCCCTCGAAAGCTCTGCCTGCATCACCTTCAACACCGGGTCGTTCACGACTTTCTTGGCATCCAATGCGGCTGAAGTACTTCCAGAGCCAGTAGTGGCTTCGGTCGAGACGGCCCCATCAGTTCGGCTCGCTGCGGAATCTTCCGCGGCCGCCCAACCAGCCGGTGCCACTACCAGTTGCGCGCAAACCACCCCGCACGACGCCATACGCCATGCCAAACAAATGACATCCTTCGTTCCTACACTCCGGCGTCCATCCTTTTTTGCTGGGCCAAAATTGATCATTAACAGTGAACTCCAATCGGTATGACGATTTCGAACTGCCTGAACTACGAAAAACAATGGGAGAAGCCGAGTATGCCTCAGCGCTGGGTCCCGCGCAATGTAGCTCTTACCAAAGCGTTCTTCTTTGGCTAACCGTGCCCCGTTCACGAATTCCTGTGCCGTCACTTCCGCGCGTCCTTCCAGTTTGACGGTCAAAACACGTAAAACGGTTGCGTCCCCGCACGCTATTTGCAATTCACCGTCTTCAAGAAGCAATGTTCCCGGGGTTGCTGGCGCTTGCTCTCTGGTCGCAGGTTCGCCCCGCACTTGGCAGGTCTTCCCACGAAAAGTCGTGTACGCCCCTGGCCACGGTTCGAACCCTCGCATGCGATTGAAAATCTCCCGTGCGTTCCGCTCCCAGTCAATGCGGCCGTCCTCTTTCTTCAGTAAAGGGGCATACGTCGCCAGATCGTCATTCTGTTTTTTCGGCGTAACCATGCTGTCCGGCAGGCCGCGTAGCGTCTCTATCATCAACTTCGCCCCTGCTTCCGCCATCCGCGCAGCCAGCTCCGGCGCCGTTTCCGCCGGCAAAATTTCAATCTCTTCCTGCAACAACATGTCCCCGGTATCCATCCCCGCATCGATCCGCATGGTGGTTAACCCAGTCTTCGTCTCACCATTGGCAATCGCCCAATTGATCGGCGCCGCGCCACGATATTTTGGCAGCAGGGACGCATGCAGATTGATCCAGCCGCACCTCGACAGAGGCAAAAGGCCTGCAGGAATGATTTGTCCATACGCGATAATCACGAAGCATTCAGGCTCGAAACTTTGCAGCAGCTCTCGCGCTTCCGGAGCGCGAATCTTCACCGGCTGGCGCACCGGTATTCCAGCCTCCAAGGCCGTTTCTTTGACCGCAGAGAACGAAACCTCCTGCCCCCGCCCCCTCGGCCGGTCCGGCTGCGTAATTACCGCCACCACCGTGTGACTCCGATCCGCCAGTATGGCCTTCAGGGTAGGCACCGCAAAGGCAGGCGTTCCGCAGAAAACTATCCGCATGAGTATCCTTCTGGCCAGCAATAGTTATCGGACGTATTCAAACTGATTTGACGTTACGACAGCAATGAATAATCCACGCAGGAATTCTGAGGAACGGAGTGCCAATCCTTAACTACAGTTCACCACTCGCCTTGTTTTCTTAGCTTTTTGATCTTGCGCCGGATCAAATCGCGTTTCAGCATGCTCAAATGCTGAATGAACAGAATACCGTTCAGATGATCGATCTCATGGCAGAACGCCCGCGCCAGCAAATCTTCTCCGCGAATTTCAAAAAATTCGCCCTTGGCATTCTGCGCCTTTACCGTTACAAATTGCGGCCGTACTACGTACCCGCGAAAGCCCGGAATCGAAAGACAACCCTCTTCCTCCCGCTTTTCCCCTTCCGCATGAATAATTTCCGGATTGATAAGTACAATTTTGCCTTCCGGATTTTTCCCGGCCGTTACATCCACCACCGTCAGGCGCAGATTTTTCCCGATCTGCGGAGCAGCCAGTCCAACGCCTTGCGCCGCATACATCGACGCGAACATGTCCTCGGTCAACTCTTCTAACTCCGGTCCAAACTCGGTAATCGCGGCCGTAGGCTTCTCCAGAATCGGATCACCGTATTTAACGATGGAATAAATCTTTCGCGGAGGCCCAGGCGCCACCGCCGGCGCAACGGTTTCTGTCGTCGCCGCCACAGGCTCAGAATTCGTCAATTTGTCGGGCATAGTTATCGAAATTCCGCCGCATCTCCGCCAGCGAATCTCCTCCAAATTTTTGCAGAAAAGCATCCGCTAACACAAGCGCTACCATCGCTTCGCCCGCCACACCAGCGGCCGGTACCACGCACCAGTCAGAACGTTCGTAGGCCGCCTGCACCGGCTCCTTCGTCACCATATCCGCTGTTCCCAGCGCCCGCCTAAGCGTCGAAATCGGTTTCAAATAGCCACGTACCACTATGTCTTGCCCGTTGGTAATCCCGCCTTCAACTCCCCCAGCGCGATTCGACGATCGCGAAAATCGCTTTGCATCTCGATCGTACGAAATCTCATCCTGGACTTCGCTGCCATAAGATCCCGCGCCCGCAACCCCCGCTCCAATCTCCACCGCCTTCACCGCCTGGATACTCATCACCGCCTGCGCCAGCAGGCCGTCCAATTTTTCATTCCACTGCGCGTGGCTTCCCAGTCCCACCGGCACATTGTGCGCCACCACCTCAAAGATCCCTCCCACCGTATTCCCAGCCTTCAAGGCGGCGTCCACTTCCGCTTTCATCTTTTCTTGCAGATCTGCGTCCACGCAACGCAAGGGCGACTCAAGCTCCCCGCTTATGGCCCGAATCTCCTCCCACGAAGCGCCGCGCTCCAGTGCAAAATGCCCCACGCGAATCGTGTGACTCGCAATCTCCGTCCCCAGTTCGCGCAGCAATAGTTTCGCAAACGCTCCAGCTGCCACTCTCGCCGCCGTCTCTCTCGCCGAGGCCCGCTCCAAAATATATCGAGCATCATGAAAATTAAATTTCTGCGACCCCGCCAGATCCGCATGCCCAGGTCGCGGAGCCACCAGCTTCCGTTCCTTCCCAACCGATTGGGCCGACTCTTCCACTGGCAAACTATTTTCCCAATTAGCCCAGTCCCGATTCTCAATCCGCAAAGCCACCGGAGCGCCAATCGTCTTCCCATGCCGCACCCCGGCAAAAATATCCGCGCGATCCTTCTCAATTCTCTGCCGCCCGCCGCGCCCATACCCCAACTGCCGCCGGTGCAGCTCGTGATTAATAAACGCCACATCGACAGGCAGCGAAGCCGGCAGCCCCGAAATAAACGCTAGCAGCGCCTGCCCGTGCGACTCACCCGCAGTGTAAAAACGCAGCATGCCTCAGGCATCCTCGAAAAACTGAAATAATCTATGCAGATTAAGAAAAGGAGTGTATCTGCCGAACCGACGCCACGTCCAGCTACAGATCCGGTAAGTACTAAAGTACTAGATATTTCTGTAACGCTCTAATCCTTCAGGTGAGTACGCCGGCGCTATGGCCTGGCATCCTCACGTAGCGCAAACTGTATCTTCTTAACAACGGCGACATTCACTCGGAGAACACACCATCGAAACTCAACACAAAGACCTACGTAGCTACCCCCGCATAATCGCGCCCAAGGAGTTGATTGTGGTTTGGCGCTCGGGTGACCAGCGTGGTGCATCTCGCCTCGGCACCGTCGGTCTCGGCGGACTGTTCTTAAAAACTCCCAAGCCGCCCTCCGCTGGCGCCGTCGTCGAACTCGTGATTCCCGTCCCGGCAGGTTCGCCTGTTCGGACCAGGGCTACCGTTTACAACGTGAAGCCCGGAGAGGGCATGGGAGTAAAATTTGTTCAGATGCGCGGAGAAGACCGCTTGCGCCTCAATCAATTTTTGCACGCCCACCTTAACAAGTAATTCCAAGAGACGTCGCGAGTCATCCATTCAGCGAATCCATTCCCGCGCATGCAGTTAACACTCATGCATTCGTTATTCCTACTCTTTCCTTTTCCCACGACTCAATTCAAAGTGCCTTTCGCGTCATCCGTGTCTACATATTCTTAGCTCAATCGGGTGCTTGCCCAGAAAATGTGAAATGGAGGCAACATTGCTCTCACAGCGATTCATCGCACCTTCGCTGCTACTTAAAGCGCTGCTCATCGGCTGCCTGAGCTGGTCGGCTCTCTCTTGCAATCGCCCACAAAACGAACCCCCCGCTGTGACAATCAACAAACAGCGCGTCAACTTCGCGCGCCGCACTTTCGACCCCGCCCAGCCGCCTTCGGATATGCCGCCGCTGGCGGAAGGAGAATACGCAGCCTGCGATTCTAATTTTTTGTCCAACGCTACTGTCGCCGGACAGAGTCGCCAAAGCGATGCAACCCACGCAACCATCTCCGTGACGCACATCAAGATGGACTTGCATCTCAACCTCACTATCTGGGAGCCCAACGGTGCCACCTGAACGCGTTACCGAATATGAGGAAGGCCATCGTCAAATCGCCGAATATTATTATGAGACTGCCGACAAACTGGCAGAACGCATCGCCACCACGTACATCGGCAGGCAAGTTGAAATCGTTGGCACGGATCTCCAGGCCGAATCCAATAAGTTTCTTCAACGAACCGCCGCCGCTATCACCGCCGATTACAGCAGGGAATTAAATCCCGGACCTGCGCAACTCCTTTACGACAGCATCACCGACCACAGCCGGAATGAAGTTGTCGTCAAGGGCGCCGTCGCCCACACCATCAAAAACGCGTCAATCGAATCTCCCTAGCCAACAGGATCCCGATCAGGCAAACGGATGTCAC